>JBFXGF010000023.1:0-10546 GCA_050178275.1 Thermoplasmata archaeon
CTCGGGCAGCTGTGCGCGAGTGCCATGATGACCGATCCGGCCTTCACGGAGCCACAGATGGAGTTCGCAAGGCTCCTCGCGGACAGATATTGGGCCTGCTCAGGGCGGCGCAGGGCAGAGGACCTTTCGGGGGCGGTGTCCGCGGCCATACGCCACTACTCCCAGTTCCGGTCGAACGGGCCTCAGCTACTTTCGTTCGCGTCCAGGATAGACAGCGGCGAGGTCGAGATCTGACACATCAGGCGATTTGGAGCGACGGGCACCTTGTCACGAGGTACGCGAGAACGACCATCGTCGCGGAGAACGCGACGAACGCTATGTCGAACGCGGTCATCCTCAGAGGTTTCAGCTGTGTCCTCTTCTCATACACGCCGAACCCCCTCCCTGACATCGAGGCGGCCAATGAGTTCACCTTCGACATGGCGGTCATGAGCATGGGCGTCGTGGTGTATCTCGCTGAGCGAATGACGCCTCTGAGGCTCTTATCGAGCCTCATGCCCCGGGTGACCTGGGCCTCCCTGACGGTCGCCAACTCGAACCTGAACACCGGCACGAAGCGCATCGAGAGCGCGGGCAGAAAGGCGTATCTGTACGGGAACCCCGTTGTGGTCAGAGCTGACGAGAGTTCCGAAGGCGTCGTGGTCGCGACGAACACCCAGGACATCATTATGAGGCTGAGGAACTTCCCGGCTATCGAAACCCCGTCGTAGACGCCGCCGGTCGTGATTCCCAATACCGACCAGCTCACGAGCTCGTCCCCGGAGTGGTTGAAGATGACCTGAGCGAGGAAGATCGTGGCCGCGAACCCTATTATGCCCTTCGTCATGACGCCCCGCGCCTGATATCGTTCCTTCGTGACCAACACGCAAACGACGACGATTGACATGTGGACGGGGTCCGAGATCAGCAGCACAAGGACTGAGCACATCACCAGGAGCAATGCCTTGCTGATTGGGTTCAGCTTGCCGCTGTCCGCCATGGACAGGGGGCTCATGGGTCAGCCCCCGGGAACAGGTCTAGCCAGTCGCGTCTCGAGAGATCTGAGATCGGCCCGGACCTCACGATCTTGCCCTTTCTCATGAACACCACGTCGGTGCAAGCCTCTCTCGCGAACGCGATGTCGTGCGTGACGATGATGATGGTCTTCCCCGCGTCCCTCAGCCTGGAGATCATGTCGCGTATCCTTGCGGCGTTCACCGCGTCCTGCCCGGCGAACGGCTCATCCATAAGGATGAGCGCCGGCCCGTGGGAGGACGCTGACCTGATGTTCACCCTCCTCTTCTGACCGAAACTCAGGCAGTGGGGATGGACGAACCCCCTGACCTCCTCAGATGCCTCGAACTCCGCGACCGCGTCGACCGCGTCCTCCCTGTTCACTCTGTAGTTCTCCGTCGCGAACAGTATCTCCCTCTCGACGGTCCGCTCGAATATCTGGTGGTTCGGGTTCTGGAAGACGAAGCCCACATCCTTCCCGACTGTCCATGGCTCGGCCCCCTTCTTCGCGCCGAATTCGTGCTTGAGGACTTGGATGCCCCCCGAACCCGGCTGGAGAAGCCCAGTAAGGTGTTTGAGCAGGGTGGTCTTCCCAGCGCCGTTCTCCCCCATCAGGGCGACCACCGACCCCTTGCGGACATCGAGGTTCAAGTCGTCCAGTATCCTGACGCCGGCGATGTCGAAGGTGAGGCCCCTCACCGATACCACGCCGGGGCCGTCGGTCGAGGCTGTCGGCCCAGCGCAGGACGGTGTAGTGTCCGGCAAAAGGCCGCCAAATCCCTCCGGAGGCCTCTTCTGGTCAAGCTCCAGCCGCCCCTTGTTCATGATTATGACCCTGGATGCCAGGTCGATGAACTGCCCGGGCCGGTGCTCGACCACGATGATGGTCATCCGCCTGTCGCGCCTTATCGAGTCCACCACTGACACAACCTCTCGGACCGCGCGCGGGTCGAGGTTCGAGGTGGGCTCATCCAGGATGAGGAGCTTCGGTCTCATGGCGAGCATCGAGGCTATGGCGACCTTTTGCTTCTCCCCACCAGAGAGTGTGGAGAGCCTCCTCTCGGCGAGGTGGGACGCGCTGACTCCGGCGAGAGCCTCATCTACTGCCGCTCGGATCTCGCCTCGGGGCCTGTTGAAGTTCTCCGGCCCGAACGCCACCTCGTCCTCCACGACCTCCATGCAGAATTGGGTCTCAGGGTCCTGCTGGACCATGCAGGCCACATTCGACGCCGACGTGGCATCCTCGAAGATCTTCCCGTCTATCTTCACGGTCCCGGACTTCTCAGCCTGGATTATCTCTGGTATGAACCCGCACACGGCCTGCATCGCGGTCGACTTTCCGGAGGCGCTCCCTCCCATGAGCAGCACGAACTCGCCAGGATCTATATGGAGCGTCAGCCTGTCCACCGCGGGCTTGGACCTGTTTTCGTACCTGACTTGGAGGTCTTCGATGTCAAGCATCTACATCACTTCGACCTTCACGACGTCCTCGACCCAGTAGGCCCCCGCGTAATTGGCGGCGACAATCCTCAGTTCGTCATCCTCGAAGACGACGATGATCTGTCCGTCATCGAGGACGTCCTCAAGCGGAAAGGGCGCGTTGTACCCGTCCGTCGCTGAGACGATGACCTCGGTGGCGTTCGCGTCAGGCGCCGCCTCTATCACGATATCTCTCAGCGGCACCCCCGTGTAGTCCCTGGGCTCGACGTAGGTCACGCTCCCCACAAGTTCTGCGGAGATGACGACCTCGGAGTCCTCGAAATCAGAGTACCTGAAGGTGTAGGCGTTCTGCACAGCTCCGGTAATCTCCGCGGTTCCCTCGTCAGTGATGTCATAGACGAAGACGAAGTAGTACACAGCGCCGACGGTGAATGTCGACAAGAACAGCGCAGCGGCTACCATCGCCCCCATGACCTTGCGCTTGCTCGTTCTGCTCCTCGTCCATGCGGACTCCCCGACCGCGGGGTCGTCTACGACGACCCTCGTCTTCCCGAGGACCATCCCGGAGAACTCGAGAGACTCGAGCATCTCGAGCACGAGCCACCCCCCGAAGATGATGCCCGAGGCCGCCGCGAGCATGAAGAGCACTGCAATGAGCGTGAGAGGTACGCCTGAGAGGAAGAAGGCGTAGAACACCAGGACGTTCGACGCTGACGACGCGCCTCCCGCTAGAGCGTACATTGTGGGGCTGCGGTCCGTCTTAGACTTGTCTCTGAAAAGGATCAGGTCTGGAATGAGCCCTTGTACAAGGCCAACGGCAACGATGACTATCCCGTGCGTGCCTCCAAGGAACAGCTCGACGATGCCTTTCACGACCCCGGTCGCCGTGGCAGCGCCTTTCTTGCGCGTGATGCCGAGGGCCAGCATGATCCAGATGATGTGCAGGCCGGCCATGAACTGGCCGGCGCCGAATGGCACGCCTATGACGTGGTTGACCATGTTCCCGAGATATCCGATGTAAGTGGACAGGACCCCGCCGAGCGCGGACAGAAGGGCGATGGTGACCAGGTCCTTCGTGGTGAAGTAGTACTTCCTCATGCGGCCGCCACCACCGTGATCACGAGCGTGTTCCTGACCCACCGCGCCCCAGCGGATTCGTACACCCAGTATCCCTGTCCCTCGTACGAGGTCAGCGCGCAATCCGAGTTGCTGTACAGCCCGTCTTCGGGCAAAGTGACGGTCCGTGGCCCTTCGGACCACCCACCGGCCAGGACGCCGTCGAGCTCGAGCGCCACGATCATCTCGCCCTGCAGGTCGAGCCAGGTCGAGTTGGGGTACGCGTTGAGGAACCCGAACTCCTGGCTGTACCCGTCGACAGCGGCGATCCGGAGCAGGTCGCCCTCGGCCATCCCGCCGACCAGCTCCAACAGGTCTCGGACGAGCACTCCCTTGTAGTGCCCCTGTCCCGCGATGTTTCCGTACAGGTTTTCGTAGGACGAATCGGCCTCCAGAAGACTCATCGACATCATTTCGTCATATGTCAGATTCAGGCACTCGCCGCCCTTCCCGACGACCTGGATGCTAGGCGAAGGGGGCGGAACATACCCGAGGTCTACCTTCTCGTATGAGAACCCGTCCTCGTTGACCGTAACGATGACCACGTGGTGGACTCCGTCCACCAGCGCCGCTCCCGCGCCGCCGGTTATGAGGAAGTCTGTGTCCTCCACCTGCATGAAGTGATACGCGTGTATGTGCCCGGTGAACACGGCGTCGACGCCCTCTTCGAGGATGAAATCCTGGACCCTGTCGCACGAGGCCGCGTCCAGTGTGTGATTGTTCCCGAAGGGGTCGTAACTCGGCATGTGAGTCACAAGCACCTTCCTCTCGGCGCCTTCGAAGACATCCTTCAGCCAGTCGAGCTCCTCTTCGGAGATGATCTGGTCGGAGGAGTCGACGAACGCGAATCTGATGCCAGAGTACTCGAAGGCGTAGGCGGTGGCCCCGAACCTAGAATCGTACTCATCGCTTCCACCGAGCTTGACGTCGTGGTTCCCAGGCGTCGTCATGACTGGTATGTCGACGGTCCTGAGAGTCGCCTCGAACGAGTCGTACTCCGATGGCTGCCCCGAAGCGGTCATGTCTCCGCAGTGCACCACGAACTCGCACCCTTCAGCATGCTCGAGCGCCTCCGCCAGTATGTCGTTGTACCCTTGGCTGTCCCCCATTACCGCGAACCTGAACGACGTCTTCGCCTCGGCCGAGAGCCTCAACTCCGTCTTGGAGCCGTCCACCTGGCAGGACACATTCGAGCCGGTCGTTATGGCAGGACCGTCGTGTCCCGTGAGCGTGGAGTTGGGGAAGCAGTTAGTGAAGGTGACCAAACCCTCGAAGTTGTGTAGGGAGAGGGTGACCTCGGGGCCGAGGCACCGGACGGTGATGCCATCCGTCGTCCAGGCAAGGATATCCCCTCCTTGGGCTTCCGCGCTCTCTCCCAGCATGGTGATGCCTAAGCCGGCCAGCACGACGACCGCGCAGGCCGCGGCGGCGACGACTGCCCAAGTCTTCCGGCCGGCGATTCCCGTCATCTGGCCTCACGCTGGTAGGTCCACCAGCTCGATCGTGTCCACAGCCTTCACGCTCTGCGACTTGGACAGATACTCGCCCACTAGTCTTAGGGGGTATTCGTCGTCCGCCAGCAGTTCCCCGTCGTACATGAACGCGAGGATGATGCTGTTGTTGTACGCTATCGTGGATATCGGGAGGGGCACATCGTAGTCACCGGAGCTGACGAGAACGTTGTACTCGCTGGTCGCCAGAGACTCGTTGAATTCGTAGTGGTCCAAGTCCTCGCCGTCCACGATGGCGACAAGCATCCAGAGCGGGATCCCCGCGTAAGTGTGCTCGACGTCGGTATCGTTTGTGAAGGTGTAGAACGCCGCATGCATCCCGTCACTGTCCGAGTAGTTGAACCACGGCCCGTGCAGGCCCGAGTAATACATGGACACCAGCGACTCTGCGCTCATGCTGATGGTCCTCGTCCCGATCATCGTGAGTTCCCAGTCAGGTACAGGCTGCAGGTCCTCCATGGATATGTTCACCACTTGACCCACCTTCATGTATCCAGGTAGCCAGTCCCCTACGACTCTCAGGGGCCACTCGTCCTCGGATAGCGGCTCGCCGTCTAGTCTGTTCGCCACTATTATCGAGTCGTTCCTCGCGACCTGAGTCGATGTGAACGTCCTGTTGTACCCGTCGGAGGCGGTCACTCTCACGCCGTACCCTGCGAACGCCTGAAGGTCGTTGAACGAGAACTCGTCCTCGGGCCCGTCGGCCCCGTCCACCGCGGAGATGAGCACCCACAGGGCGACGCCGGTGTAAGTGTGCGTCCCAGTATCGTTCTCGAATGACCAACTGACCTGGTGATAGTCGCAGGACGCTATCGCCTCGAATCCCTGCCGGTCCATTTCCATGTAGCTGGTCCCGTTGAGCTCCAGGGTCCACTCCTCGATGAATGGCACGACCTTGATGGTCCGGACCATCTTCGCCCACAGCTCGCTGTTCGTGATCGGCTCACTGTCATCAATGATGGCTATGCGCAGGACCATGTCTACCAGGGGTAATCCGTCCTGCGCATAAGCCACGACCATCGTGAAGGTGTCGTATCCCAGCGAGGTTCCCGCAGAGTCGAAGTGTTCGAACAGGTTGTCCTCAACCTGCGAGTAATTGTAGGTGATCGTATAGTCATCCGTGGCGACGACCTCAACCGAATACTCCCCGCCCGAGTAGACCATGGCGATCAGGTCCTTGACCTGGACACCAGTGTACTCGTCCGGCCCGATGACCGTGCCGGTGGATTTGATGAAGCCTCCCATGGACGTGTAGGTCGTGAGGGCTTGCAGCTCTGACAGCGTGAAGTCAATCGTCGTCGTGCCCACGACTGTGAGGACGACCTCCTCGGGCGTATCGGGCTCGAGGGGCGGCAACATCGTGATCGACGCAATCATGCTCACCATCTGGCCGCCAGTCATGTTGTCTCCCACGATCCTGAGCGGTGCGTCCTCCTCTCCGAGGGCGGTCCCGTTGTACATGTTGGCAAGCAGGGTCCCGTTCTCGACGAGGTACTTTGCGACGAATGTCTTGTTGTATTCGTCGCTTGCCATGACCTGGACCTGGTACTCGGTGTCCGCGAGGGTCTGGTTGAATGTCTCTGGGTCGTCATCGTCAATCATGCCCAGTGTGGATGAGAGCGAGGCCCCGGACCATACGCCCCCATCGCCGTCAGTCCACTCCGCGCTGTTGAAGTATGCGAGCCTGACGAAGTCAGTCCTGGTCAGTTCGGTCGTGGCGTTGTCTAGGTCAGTGAGGTTGACCGACCACTCATCGTAGAGCTCGCGAACCTCGATTGTGCTGACAGTCTTGACCCATAGCGAGCCAGCCGACGTCGATGAGAGGAACTCCGGGTCCCTCGAGCATGTCGCGTTGAAGTCTTCGTTGCTGAACGCTTCGTCAGAGGCGAGGACGGCTATCATCGGGCGGTCCTCCTCGTCCATTATGGTGCTGTTGTACTCGTAGGCGAGGATGATTCTCCCCTGCGTCTCAAGGTATTCCGCATCCGCGTATACCTGGTAGTACGTGAGGTTGGACCTGAATCCATCGGTCGCGGTAATCGTCATCACGTCGCCTGGCCCCATCCCCCCGACGAGGTCCGCAAGGTCCCTCAGCTCGACGCCGCCGTATGTCCCGAGGCCCCTCCAGTTCCCGAAGGTGTTCTGGTATGAGGAGACAGCCTCAATGAAATCCATTCCTTCCAGTGTCGTGTAATTGACAGTCTGGCTCTCTCCCGCCTTTCCCGAGACGGACACTGAGATGACTATGGTGTCGTCATCATCACCATCATCGTCATCATCATCGTCGTCGTCGCCCGTTAGCGTGAAATATCCCAAGGGCACCGCTATTAGCAGAATCACGATGATTGCGACGGCGGCCATCTTGGCAGCCGGCGAAACGCCCTTCTTCGGGCCGTTGCTCGACAATCCTGCGTCAGGTGCGGGGCTACCGCTTGTTGCTGCAGAGTCACCACTCATGATATCCTCTCTATATGCTCATTGAAGCATAACGCTGATACCGAGGGTCGATATATAGATATCGTCACTCGGCGGGTCAGAGCGCCAATCGCGAGCGCACTGACGCAAGCATAATGTATCCTACCCCATGTTCAAGGATGGGGGAGTTGACCTTGCATCTCGACGAGCGAGTACTGACAGGGGTTCTGGTTCTGACGATGGTGATGTCGATGACGATGATATCGTCCTCGGCGGTGGGCACGGGTACGACTTATGAGTATTACATCCAAGGCAACCCGGACGACGTAAACTATGGTGGGACGTCTCCAGGCCTACTATTAGCCGGCGGTAGCACCGATGTCGCAGAGGCCATGGAATGGATGATCTCCAAGTCGGGCGGCGGGGACTTCCTCGTGATCCGCTGCTCAGGGACAGACGCGTACAACCCGTGGATATACAAGACCCTCGGAGGCGTGGACTCCTGCGAGACGATTATATTCTTGAAGGACGAGGCGTGCTTTGACGAGTTCGTCCTGGACAAGATACGATGCGCCGAGGCGCTCTTCATCGCCGGTGGTAACCAGTGGGACTACGTGAGGATGTGGAAGGGTACCCCGGTCGAGGACGCCATACACGATGTCCTCTCCAAGGGTGCGCCGATTGGCGGCACGAGCGCCGGTCTTGCTGTATTGGGCGAGTTCGTCTTCTCGGCCCAGAGGAACACGATTGACTCGGACGAGGCCCTGAGGAACCCGTACCATCCGAGGCTCACGCTCGAGCAGGACTTCCTAGTGATGCCGAACATGGGAGACACCATCACCGACAGCCACTTCGTCGCCAGGGACCGTATGGGCAGACTGGTGGCGTTCATGGCCCGCACGATGCAAGACGGATGGACCACACAGGCGCACGGTATTGGCATAGATGAGAAGGTCGCGCTCGCCGTGGATGAATGTGGGTCGGTGAAGCTGTTCGATGCCTGCAACGACGGCACGGGAGCAGCGTATTTCCTTATGTCGACCGTGTCTCCGGCTGTATGCGAACCAAGGACGCCGCTGACGTTCGAGGGCATCTCGGTGTTCAAGATGACGATCGCATCGACTTTCAGCCTAGCGACGTGGACCGGGAGCGGCGGCGAGCAGTATGAGCTGTCCGCGGTCGACGGGACACTGGTCTCGACCCAGGCCGGCGGCGCAGTTTACTGAGACGCGCCCGTCGGTGATGTGAGTTCGTCCCTCTTCACGAGCGACAGCGCGATGAAGGCCAGTGTCAGCAGCATGAGGGTCGCGAACATCCCCACGAAAGCGTATTCGCCGGCCTGCGCGTAGTATCCCGGGCTGACCACGACAGTGTACGCCAGCATTCCGAGCGCCGTCATGTTCAATCCGAAACCCCATCTTCGGCTGTAAGCCAGGCCCACTCCCCCCGCCAGGAGGGCGAAAGCGGTCGCGAACTCCGCTGCCAGATGGAACGCGATCTCCTTCGGCCTTTCCTCGAGTTCCGGGATCTGGTCGGTCAGCGCGAACACCGACCACATGGCGACCATCATGGTTCCCACGATTATGGAGTAGGCGGCTATCATTGTCCTTGCGTTCATCGGGCTCTCCGCCGGGATGGGCCGACCCCTTCATACCGTTTTCCCTCACCAGCGCGCGCAGTCGCGCGGATGATGTGGTGAATCGAGCCGGATGACGCGTCCAACGAGGCCGAGTGGTTCCGAGCCCGCTTCAAGCACCCGGGGGTCCCCGTGCGTAAATGGCCCCTTCCTTCGAGTTCTTCAACCTGGGAGCCATCAACAACACATAGGCGACTGACGAGAGCAGAAGGATGACCGCGGCAGCGGTCCAAGCCGAGGGGATGGAATATGTCTTCGCCAAGAAACCGATAGCCAGTGATCCGCACAGTCCCCCCAGCTGGAACATGACCGATTGGAAAGAGAGGAGGGTGGATCTTACCTTCTTTGGTATCTGGTTATTGAACATCGTGGCATGGGGGGAATCGGAGACACCGTTGAAGAAGAACATCAGGAAGTAGAACAGCGCGAAAATGACCAAGTCCTCCTGCCATGCCAGGATGAGCAGGCATAGCCCAATTCCTACTCGCAGTATTGAGAGGACCGCTGGGTAGTTGTTCTTCAGGATTCGACAAGTTGGGGTGGAGACCAAGTTGCCAACGGATGACGCGAAGAAGTACCCCGCGGCCAAGACTCCCAGTATCCAAGTCTGCATCGAGTCGCCTGAAATCTGCTGTACCCTCGGCTGCCAGAGTAGTTCCACACTTGAGACCCCGAATCCCAGCGTGGAGACGGCCACGAGCAGGACCAGCACGACCCTGTTCTGGACCCCATACTTGACGGCGGTCGAGACCTGCCCCGAGAGCTCTTTCACGCTGATCAGTCGGTTGGCCGTCCTATCGCGTTCGAAGACCTCGGAGACGAGCAAGTGTGTCAGCGAGAGTTGGACCACGGTCATGACCATGAATGTCAGCAGGTTCAGGACATATGGGCCGAATCCCCACTCGGCGGCGCCTGTCTGAACCGCCAGGAGGGGCAGGACACCCCCGACCAGTGACCCTATCCCTATTCCAGCGGGAATGAAGATCCCCGCCCTTGCGAGGGATTGCTGGAGATTCCCCTCCGGGTACTGACGTTTGAATTCGTCAACGAACCACGCTTCGATCGTCCCGGAGGAGAGGGCCCTCGCCACTCCATTGATTACGACGGCGACCATCACCGTGATGAAGTCCCAGGAGACCAGCAACGCCAGTCCCGCGAGGAACAGGAATGACAGGGACACCATGTAGACGCGTTTTCTCCCGACGATGTCGGCCGCCCCTCCTGTGGGTATCTCCAAGAGGACCGTCGTCGCAGAGTAAGCGGCAACCGCGATCCCGGCCTGGAATATGTCGATCCCCTTCTCCAGGATTATCAGGATCATTACTGGGAATATGAGGCCAATCACAAACCAGTGCATACTCTGATTCAGAGTGTAAACGAAGACTGGCCTGTCCTTCAGTCTCTGGGGATTCATCGAAGCTCGACCCCGGGAAGC
>JBFXGF010000024.1:0-10450 GCA_050178275.1 Thermoplasmata archaeon
CGCCTCGTTGACCGCGAGCCGGAAGTCTTGGAGGAGGGAGACCGCCTCGGGAGGCAGGTCCGACGCCAGCCTGAACACGACCCCTCTGACAGGCATGGACGCTGGGAGGAACCTCAGTATATAACGGCCCAGCGGCTGCATGTAGTCAAAGAGCGTGTTTTCAGGCACCCCGGATGGTCTTTACCACCCGAATTGTGACAGAACAAACATGGCGAAAGGGATAAAAGGCTTTGCGCCGTTTATATACCGGGCACGAAAGAACTCCCCCCACTGACTAGTCTGCACACGAACAGCGTGTGCGCTGACGGCAAGGGACATCTAGGGACACAGAGCACATGAACAAGAATCGACCTCGGCTATTCTCTTGTCCAGGCTGCAGCCTGCGAGTCACGGGACTCGAGAGCGAATGCCCTCGATGCAAGATGAAGTTCGGGCCAGAGGTCCTGCTCGAGTGCCCGTTCTGTGGGACCCTCGTTTCCACAAGGTTCGATTCCTGCCCCTCGTGCCAGATAAGCTACGTCGAGTTCGTGGAAACCGCCGAGGAGCAGCTCTGGCAGAAGGCCCTCGACAAGATCGTCGAGGAGATCGAGGAGCTGAAGACCAGCGACGACGTCGGCAAAGCGCCGCCGACGCCAGCGCCCGCGCGGGTGGATGCTCCCGAGCAGCCGCCCCAGGCACCCCCTGAGGAACCAGGGGAGCCGGCCGAAGCCGCGGGCGACGACATGGCCCTCTGCCCGGTCTGCAAGAGGGCCGTCAGCATGGACGACACGGTCTGTCCCGGCTGCGGCGCGGAGTTCGAGTCTGACGAGGGCGAGGATGAGGAGGAGGAGGCCGAAGCTGGCGCTGGCGAGGCGGCATGCCCCATCTGCGGGTCCCTGGTATCCATAGAGGCGCCCAAATGCCCGTTCTGCGGGGCTGAGTTCGAGGACGAGGGCGCGCCGGAGCCCGAGGAGGAGTTTGAGATCGAGCCCGAGCCGGAGTTGCCTCCGCCCGTCGTCGTACGCAAGCCGGCCGTTGTCGCCAGGCCCAGGGAGCTCGTCACCCCGCTTCCAGGGGCGACCGCTCAGGACAAGGCGGGCCTGTCGAACGGCGTGAGCGCCACCAACGGCTCTGGCATCATCAACGGCAAGGGACAGGTTAACGGCCGCGGGGCCGTCAACGGGAGAGGGCACACGAACGGCGCCCATTTCATCAACGGCAGGGGCGCGGTCAACGGCCGGGGAGCCATCAACGGAAGGGGCGCCATAAACGGCCGCGGGGCGATCAACGGCATGGGACAGACGAACGGGGTCCACTACGTGAACGGCCTCGGGGCCGTGAACGGGAAGGACCTCGTGAACGGCACGGGCGCGTCGAACGGGACCGGCCTGAGGGGGCATGGCAGGGGCCGGAGGCAGAAGCTCCCGATATACATGCGCTGGCAGCTCATCGCCGTCCTGGTCGCCGTGGCCATCATAGTACCCAGCTACCTCCATCTCGCGAGCATAGGGGACGACAGCCCGTACTCCGTCGACGGGGACTTCGACGACTGGAGCGACGAGGCGATGTTCACGGCCACGAGCCTGACGGCCGACCAGGACGCCGACGTCTCCGAGTGGTCGGTCGCGCTCTACAGGAACGACCTCTACATGTACGTCCACGCGACGGGCGACATCATGGCCGGGCTCGAGGCCCAGCGGCTCATACTGTTCATAGACTCCGACGACTCGGCCGAGTCCGGGTACTCCATCGGAGGCGTGGGCGCGGACCGCATGGTCGAGTTGTTCGGGTGGAACGGCTCGGTCCAGTCCTCCCTGCTGTCGAGCTACGGCTCGCAGGGCGACCAATCCAACTGGAACAACTGGTCGACCATGGGATATGTCGACTGGGACATCTCAGATGACATGCTGGAGGCGAGGGCGTCGCTCACGGGCGGCATCAACCAGTCCGCGAAGTTCCTGCTCGTCGCCCAGGACGAGGACGCCGTCACCTGCGTCAGCTACCCGGTGGTCCTCGGAGGGGGCGTGCTGATAGTGGAGCGTGAGCACGGGCCCGATGTGTCCGAGGCGGACATACTCGCGATTGGCGCGGACGTGGGGCTACTGAGGCTCAGGTTCACATGCCAGGGCGAGGGCGGCACGGTCGACACCTTGACGCCGGTCCTGACGGGCGTGGGCGCGTCCGGGGCCGTCGCCTCGTTCTCCCTGGACGCCGGAGAGTCGCGTGTTGTCGACGTGAGGGTGGACTCCTCAGGGCTCGATGTAGGGCAGTTCGTGTCCGCGGACATCAACTCCGATGGCATCGGGTCCACATTCTCCCAGGTGCTAGTCATCGGCGACCCGGTCAGGGCCTACGCGGGCGGGCCACCGACCGGTGTGTCCATCGACGGGGCGTTCGCAGACTGGGCGAACCTGACCGTCAAGGACGTCGACTCGAACAGGGTCGATAACGCCAACATCGATATCGACGAGGTCGGGTCCGCCAGCGACGAGTCCGACTCGTTCTTCTACGTGAGCGTGTACGGCGAGATCTGCGCGGGCGTGTACATCCCGAAGTCGTGCGTCGTGCCCACATCCTCGGGCGGCGGCGGCACCGTCGTGCAGACCAAGAAGACCGCCGAGGACCTGATGCGGGTGTACATCGACTCCGACAGGTCGCTTTCCACAGGACTCCGTGTCAGCACCGGCTCGTACGCCATAGGCGCGGACTACATGGTCGAGATAAGGGGATTGTGCTGCGAGGTGGTCTCCGTGACGCTGAACGTCCACGATGGCCAGGGCTGGACGCCTCTCTCGGTCCAGGTCGACGCCGCCAAGGACGAGAGCAGGATGGAGATCGGCCTCGCTGCCTCCGCCATAGGGGCGGAAGGCGATGTGGACTTCATCATAGAGACCACGGACTGGTCGTCGAGCACGGACATGGCCACGGACGAGCCGAGCGACATCGCCATGAGGATATGGTCCGTGGAGGACACGGGTGTCGACGGAACGGCCACCCAGACCTCGAACCAGAGGAAGGTCTTCCACGACGGCACGAACTTCTGGAGTTTCTACACCGACGAATCGAGCAACACGATATACAGCTACAGCACGGACGGTGGGGAGACCTGGATCTCTCCCGGCTCCGTTTTCAAGACATCGGGAGTCGGCGGCGTCTCGATATGGTATGACTCGGATGAAGGGATAGTATATGCGGCCGGCGATAAGACCGCGACTTCGACCAGCGTCACCTTGCAGAGAGGCGTCGTGAACCCCAGCGGCCCCTCGATAAGCTGGGCCGCCTCCGACTCGACATTCACCGTGTCGCAATCGAGCATGGCCAGCAAGAACACGTTCATATGCAAGGATGAGAGCGACTACCTCTGGCTGATGGCGGCGAACAAGACGAGGTCGAACCCCTCCCCGGCATATGACCTGTCGGTCTTCATGAGCGCCTCGACCGACAGTGTCACCAACTGGTACCACTCGGGCAACATGTTGGAGACCGACTCGGCGCAGGACACCGTGAAGGGGTCCGTACTGCCGGCGGGGTCGGGGAGCGACGTGTGGGCAGTCTACAACTACAACGGCACCGTGGCCGCGAGGAAATGCGACGACGGGGTTTGGGGATCGCAGGGGACGATCTACTCCACCACCGACACTCTGGTGAGTTTCATCACCACCGCCCCGGCGAGCGCGCTGGTCGACGGTAACGATGTGCTGCACGTCGTCTACGGCGACGGCACAAGGAACGGCGCGGCTAAGCCGCACATCAACTACACTTACTGGACCGGGTCTGCTTGGGCCGCCTCCGTGACCTTGGACGAGGTCGAGGACATAGCCAACAAGCATCCGTCGATCTCGCTGGACTCGAGCACGGGTGACCTGTACGTGGTGTGGATCCAGGACGACAACGAGAACATCATCTGCAAGAAGCGCTCGAGCGGCTCATGGTCGTTCCTCACGATCGGCGGCCAGACGACGGACACCAAGCAACACCTGACCGCCGTCTACTCGGTGAGCAGCGCATCGAGCATATGCTGGCTATGGACCGAGACCGCGGGCTCCTCCGACGAGGTCTTCTTCCACAAGATACCTGAGTTCCAGGACATCGCGTTGCCCGTGTTCACCGTGCTAATCATGTTCGTCGTGCTCTCGAGGAGGCGCGCCGGGCGCAAGAAGGACGAGCCGGCCAAGCCGATGAGCGACCTTGGGTGACCGGCGCCCATCACTCGCTCTTGCCCATCCGGGCCTTCAAGTGTGGCACCAGCCCGCCGGACGCGAGTATCCTCATGACGTGGTCAGGGACATGCTCGACCTGGGCGCGCTTCGACCCGTCAGATGAGACGATCGCGAGCGCGCCGAGGTCCGCTAGCGCGCGGTCGCCGTCCTCGAAGACCGAGCGGGCGTCCGCGGAGACCAGCGCGGGCAGGCCCAGATTGATCGCGTTCCTGTAGAATATCCGCGCGAACGACTCGGCCACGACCGCCGACACGCCCGCCGACTTCAGCGCGATGACCGCCTGCTCCCTGCTGGAGCCGCACCCGAAGTTCTTGCCGGCGATGATGACATCGCCAGGCGCGACCTCCTTCGCGAACCTGTCGCTCAGGCCCTCCATCGCGTGCTCCGCTAGATGGGCGGCGTCGTAGCTGCTCAGGTATCTACCGGGGATGATCAGGTCGGTGTTGACGTCGTCCCCGAACTTCCACACCCTTCCGTCAGAGGTCGACAGTCAGCCACCCCCTGGGGTCCGTGACCTTCCCGTTTATCGCGCTCGCCGCGACCGTGGCCGGGCTCGCGATATATATCTCCGACTCCGGGGAGCCCATCCTGCCCTTGAAGTTCCTGTTCCCCGAGGACACGCAGACCTCGCCCGGCCCCAGGATGCCCCCGTGGGCGCCCAGGCACGGGCCGCACCCGGGGGGCAGTATCGTCCCGCCCGCGGCGACGATCGTCTGTATCACGCCCATCTCCATCGCCGTCGACAGCACGTTCCTGGAGGCCGGCGCGACGAGGAGCCTCACCCCAGGCGCGACCTTGTTCCCCTTGAGGACCCACGAGGCCGCGATGAGGTCCTCCAGGCGCCCGTTCGCGCAGGTGCCTATGAACGCCTGGTCTATCCTGATGCCCTCGTACTTGTGGACCGGGCCGGCCTCCTCGACCTTGTCGGGACCGGACACCATCGGCGGTATCTTCTCGACATCCAGCTCGACCGACTCGGCGAACCTGGCGTCCGGGTCCGACTTGCAGGTGTGGCCTAGGGGGCCGCAGTGCTCCGGCGACCATGTCGAGAAGGTCGAGTCGGCAGGGGCTATGGCAGCCTTCGCCCCGAGCTCGGTGGCCATGTTGCACAGCACCATCCTGCCGGATATGGACACGTCGAAGAGGAATATGCCGTCGAACTCGATGCACGCGTAGTCCGCGCCCGACGGGCCCATCTTGGCGGCGAGGTGCAACGAGACGTCCTTCGGGAACACGGCCTTCTCCAGGTGCCCCCTCATGTGTATCCGGATGGTCTCCGGGACCTTCAGCCACAGGTATCCCGTGGCCCATACCCCCGCCATCTCGGTCGCGCCTATGCCGGTCGCGAACGCGCCCACCGCCCCCGCGGTGCTTGTGTGCGAGTCCGTGCCTACCACGAGCTGCCCCGGCTTCGCGAGGTGTTCCTCGACCAGTATCTGGTGGCAGATGCCCTCCCCGACATCGTAGAAGCGCTTGACGCCGAGGTCGCGGACCAGCTTCCTTATGTGCGAGTGCGCTGAGGCGGTCTCGACGGTGTTGGCGGGCGTCCTATGGTCGAGGACGACGGCGATCCGGTCGACGTCGTAAGGCCTCTTCGCACCCAGGTCATGGAACGCCTTGCTGACCAGGTACGTGTTCTCGTGCGACATCAGGAGGTCCGGGTAGGCCTCCACGACCTCCCCGGCCCTGGCCTCGGACGTCCCCGCGGCCCTGCCTATGATCTTCTCAGCTGCGGTCCTTCCTGTCAACGGCCCGGAAATCGGGGCTGGACTATTTCAATCCTGGGTCTTACTCCTCCTCGCGCGCGAGACCAGGATCACGGTCGCCAGGACCAAGGGGACGACCAGTAGGGTGGAGAACTCGGGTATCGCGAAACCGGAGCTGGTATTGAACCCTTCGAGTCATTCCGTCGCATGGTGCCGTAGGCTGCCGGCGGCCCGAACGCAATCCCGTCGCTCGAAAAGGTATTTCCTTTGGAACCCGTTAACGAAACTTCATGGGCAAGGTCCTTGACGCTAAGCCCGGGTCTGAGGTGCTGCTCCTTGGCAACGAGGCCATCGCGAGAGGGGCCCTGGAGTCGCGTCTCTCCGTGGCGACGACGTACCCTGGGACGCCCGCATCCGAGATCGGGGATTCTCTCGCCAAGGTCGCCGAGGAAGCGGGCATATATTTCGAATACTCCACCAACGAGAAGGTCGCGACCGAGGTCGCCATCGGCGCGGCCGCTTCTGGCCTCCGCGCCCTTGTGAGCATGAAGCATGTCGGGGTGAATGTCGCCTCGGACCCCCTCATGACCTTCGCCTACACGGGCACCAGGGGCGGGTTCGTGCTGGTCACGGCCGACGACCCCTCATGCCACTCGAGCCAGAACGAGCAGGACAACAGGTTCTACGCGCTGTTCGGGGGCTTCCCGCTGTTCGAGCCGTCGACGCCGCAGGAATGCTATGACATGGTCAAGAAGGCGTTCCAGGTCTCCGAGGACCTGGGCCAGCCCGTGATGCTCCGGACGACCACCAGGGTCGCCCACGTGCGGGGACCGGTGACCGTCGGGGAGATATCCGTGGGCCCGAGGAAGGCCGAGTTCGTCAAGGAGCCGACCAGGTTCGTCACCGTACCGGCCGTCGCGAGGGTAAGGCACCTCGTGCTCCTGGAGCAGCTCGAGAAGGCCAGGCGCCTCTCGGAGGAGTCCGAGTTCAACAGAGTCCTGAGTGTGAACGGCGGGGGCAAGACCGGTCTCATCACATCCTCGGCCGCCGCCAACTACGCGATCGACGCCACCAGGGAGATGGGGCTGAAGGCGGATGTGCTCAAGCTCGGTCTCTCGAACCCGCTGCCCTCGGACAAGGTCCTCACGTTCCTGAAAGAGCATGACAGGGTCATCGTCGTGGAGGAGCTGGAGCCGGTCCTGGAGACGCAGGTCAGGAGCCTCGCCCAGAAGGAGGGCGTCGTGACGAAGGTGTCCGGGAAGATGGATGGATACCTGCCTCGGGCGTACGAGTTCGACCAGGCCATCGTCTCGTCGGCGCTCTCGAAGGCCCTCTCGGTGGACCTGAGGGCGCGGCCCAAGTGCGAGCTTCCCCAGGACCTGCCGACCCGGCCACCGGTCCTGTGCGCGGGGTGCCCGCACAGCGCGACATACTACGCGGTCAACAAGGCCACGAACAAGAAGGCGCTGTTCGCGACGGACATCGGGTGCTACACGCTCGGGGTCGCGCCGCCGTATAGCGCCGCTGACCTCCTGGTCTGCATGGGCTCTAGCGTCGGGACGGCCGGCGGCCTCGCCAAGGTCAACGACCTGCCCGTGATAGCGTTCATGGGGGACTCCACTTTCTTCCACTCGGGCATACCGGGGCTGGTGAACGCGGTACACCAGGGGCACAGGTTCCTGCTCATGGTCCTGGACAACCGCACGACGGCCATGACGGGCCACCAGCCGCACCCGGGAAGCGAGAGGGACCCGTGCAACCCCGCGGCCATCCCGCTCTCGATCGAGAAGGTGGTGGAGGGCTGCAGCGTGAAGTGGCTCAAGGTGGTCGACCCGTACGACACGGCCGCGATGGTCGAGGCTGTGAAGGAGGGGCTCGCGCAGGACAGCGTGAGCGTCATCATCGCCCGCAGGGAGTGCGCCCTCATCGCGAAGCGGGACGAGAAGGGCGCGATACTGAGGAAGCACTTCATAGACCAGGAGGCGTGCAAGAAGTGCAGGACCTGCGTCACGAAGTTCCAGTGCCCGGCGATTTCCAGCGTGGACAAGGTCCAGACGATAGACGAGACGCTGTGCGCGGGCTGCGGCGTGTGCGCCCAGGTGTGCCCCTACAAGGCCATCAAGGAGGTGCCATGATGGTCGACGTGTACATAGTGGGGGTCGGGGGCCAGGGAATCATCACGGCCTCGAAGATCATAGGCGACGCCGCTCTCAGGGCCGGCGAGAAGGTCGTCCTGAGCGAGACCCACGGGATGGCCCAGAGGGGCGGGTCCGTGGTGTGCACCGCGAGGATAGGCGACATGGCGGGGCCGCTGATCCCGGACATGGGCGCGGACGTCATACTCTCGCTCGAGCTGCTCGAGACCCTGAGGGCCGCCTGCAAGGCCAACAAGGACACGGCCGTCCTGAGCTCGACCGAACGCGTGGTCCCCCTGAGCGTGTCGACCCAGAAGACGATATATCCGTCCGAGAAGGAGGTCGCGGACAGGATGTCGTCCATGGCCAAGAGCGTCGTCATGGTGGACGCGCCCGGGCTCGCGGCGGCCGCGGGGTCCCCGATGTCGTCGAACGTCGTGATGGTCGGCGCGCTCGCTGGCTCCGGGGCGACGGGGATAGACGCCGACAGGTTCGAGGAGGCTGTGAGAGCCAACATACCGCGCAGGCTGGACGAGAACCTCAAGGCGTTCGCCCTCGGATTCGAGCGGGGCAAGAAGGCCAAGGCCTGAGAATGTTTTATCTCCGGGGAGCACGTTGGACGCCCGGGCCCATGGTCTAGCGGTTATGACAACGCCCTTACACGGCGTAGGTCACCGGTTCGAATCCGGTTGGGCCCACTCACGTTCGTCACAACCTTCGTGATTCTCGACTGAGAATTCCGAGCACGGGCGACGAGAGCGCTGGACACACGGCGCTCAGGACTTGGTCACTCCGCGGGCCCGTTCTCAGGGGCCGCCTCGGGCGCCTTCGCCGACAGGGCCTCCTTGACACGGAGATACATCAAGAACGTGTATGGGCAGACGAACGCGGATACGACCGCTGCGAGCCCGAGCACCAACTTGGCGAGCGACTCGGGCACCCAGTCCAAAAGGAACTCCATGTAATACGGTAGAGGCTGCGCGAGCCGTGTGATGTCGAACGGGAACGCGGCCAGCAGATACAGTCCGCCCGCGACGAACACGCCCAGGTTCGCGGCCTCGAACGGCCTCACTACGTTCCTGCGGCCAAGGAAGAGCCTCAACGCGGGGGCCACCATCCCAAACACGAGGAGCGCGTATATGACCGCAGCCGCGACTCCCCCGGAGTCACCCGTGAAGAACCCGGTGGGCCTCGTCTGATGTATCGCGACGAAAGCTATCATCACGACGGAGACGACGATCGACACCGCTTCCCCTACCCTGTCGCCCAGGCCCAGTATGTCCCTGGATGCTTCCTTCTGCGCCTGTTCAGAGAACCACTTCGACTCGAATGGAAAGCAGGTCATGATCCGTCTCCTCCGGCTATGGAATCACCCAGCCTGCTCATAAAGGATTCCGGGCCCGGGACGCCAGAGCGTCCGCTGCCTTCCCACCGGCGCGAATGCGCCCGTGGGCACCCATCACCTCATGACCCCGAACCTGTCCAAGGAGTCCACCAGGTCCCGTACGAACCCGCAGTACTCGACCTCCACGCCCTGCCTCTCGAAGTACTTCGCCAGGGAGGACATGCCGCTGTTCAGCGCGCTCTCGGCCTTCGTGAGCGTGACCCAAGGCGTCCCGCCCGTGCGGTCCACCCGCAGCGCCTCGGACAGGTCGATGAACCACGGCTCGCCCGAGTGCACGAGTATGTTGTACGGGCTCAGGTCCGTGTGCACCACGCCTGACCGGGCCAGGGACTCCACGCCTGACATCACCTTCCCGAGGAACCCTTCGGGGTCCTCGAGGGACATGTCGCTGAGCCTCGGGGCGGGGCCCGCGTCGTCCCCGAGGTAGCGCATGCTGAACATGTTCTCCACCCTGCGCGCAGGGGCCGGCACTCTCGCCCCGCCCCTCCAGGCCTGATGGGTCATCTCGTACTCCTTGGCGGCCTTCCAGCCCATGGTATCGAGCTTCACCGGCCGGCCGCCCTTGTGGGACGTCGTGTACAGCCTGTAGCACTTGACCGCTATTGGGGCGGCCTTGTAGGACGCGAGGTAGACGTTCGCCTCCTTGCCCGCGCTGATCAGGCCGACCACGTCAGTGGCCAGACCCGAGGAGATGATAGCGTCGACTGTGGACCGGTAGCTCGCCTCGTGGAGGTCGAGCGTACCGGACTTGATGCGCCAGCGCACGCTGGCGTCCAGATACTCGTCGTTCGGCATTCTCAGATTTCATTTCTGTGTACATGGCGTTCGCGTAACAAGCTCACGAAAGCCCGAGAACCCGACGGACGGTCACTGGGTTCCCGGTGCCACTGTAAGAACTCTGTCGGACATCATAACCGGGAACCTCCTGGTCTACACGACCGGGTCTGGAAGTGGTCCAGGGAATACATTAATTCATCGGCCCCTCGCCCGCTGGAACGAATCGGG
>JBFXGF010000025.1:0-10441 GCA_050178275.1 Thermoplasmata archaeon
TCCTCTGTTCGAGCACACTCGCCGCGGCGTCGGAGACCGACTTGTCACGGCTGAACACGCATTCGACGAGGGCGAGCTCGCCGGCCTCGGACTGCGTCAGCGACCGATGCTCGCGCGCACCAGCTCCCTGACCTTGGGGTTGTCGACGTCGTGGTGCTTGAGCAGGACGGGGACAATCGCGAGCGGGTTCTTCCTCCCGTGCTCCTCGATACGGTCCACCATCTTGCGCTTCCTCCCCGGGACAATCGAGGAGAGGTCCGAGACGAGGTGCCTGTCGATTCTGAGGCTCTCGACGTCCTTAGACATCTCGACGTCCGCGTCGCTGACGTACATATCCCTGCTCAAGACAAGCACCTGGCACGTTCGGATGATAATGCCAATACATAAGTCTTTTCCGGACCGGGCGAGGCCGCCATCGGCCCACTGGCGCCTTCGAGAGGACACGCCACAAGGGACAAGAGCCCCGCCCTCGGTCGGCGCGGTCGCCACGCAGCCGTGAAATCATAAACACAAAGGGGTTTCAACGTGTTTGGCCGGGCGAACTCACTTGTTGCCCCAGCGCCCGATGACGATGATCAGGATAACCATGAACACCGTCAACACAACAGCGGTCACGAGGAACACCAGCCACGGACCAAGTGTGAAGTCCGCCAGGGCCGGGTCTATCCCAGCGACCTTGAGGCCTCCTACCACGACCTGGTTCCAGAGCAGGGCAATCACGAACCCGAAGGCCGCTGCCAGGGATGTCGCAATCGTCTTCCGCACCTCGCCAGCCGATAGCTTCTTCTCGTCAGCCATCCGATTACTCTCCGTTCCCGAGAGAATGATGAGTAATGATAATGCTTTCGATGGAATGGGCCGGGGTCAGGTTATTGTTGGCGAGCTCGGTCCCCGGAGGCGCGCCAGCCTGAGGTCGCCAACAGACGGGAACCTCAGTGGCCGGCCCCCCGCGAACGACACCGGCACGAACCCGGATAGCCCGTTCCGGGGAAGGAGCGGTGAGGACATGTCAGAGTCTGCGTTCTCGACCACGTCGAGCCCGCTCGCGACCAGGCTCAGCGCAGGCAACACGAGCATATTTACGCTCTCGTTGTACAGGAAGCACCTGTCCTTCGTACGCGCGTCGACGCCATCCCTAAGGCTGACTGAAGGGTGTATGTGACCAATGACGGTAGGGGCGTCGGATGGCACGCCAGTATGTCCGTGGGCCACCCTCACGCCACCGACGTCGGCCTCCCCGGCCAAGGGGATGCCGAACTCTCGAAGTATGAGGGAGAGGAAGTTGTCATGGTTGCCCCTGACGACCTCGACCGGGACCGCCCGGGAAAGGTCCTGCACGAACCTGGACACATCCTGCCATTCCTGGGTCAGGTTCCTTGAGAAGTTGTGCTTCAGGTCCCCCGCGACGACCAGCCGCGACGGGGACACGCTGTCCACCAGCCCGAGCACGTATTCCCTGATCTTGCGCGTCTGGACACGCGGGAGGCTGAGGCCGTCCCGCTCAAGGGACGCCTCGCACCCGAGGTGCAGGTCCGCGACGACCAGCACGTCCTCTGGCACTATCAGCGCCGCGCCTCCCGGCAATATCCTCAGCCGCTCGGACAGCCTGTAACCCTTGACCACGACGGCCGATGGGGGCGAGGGGATAACAACCTTTGGAGCATTTTCCCTGACCCCACCAGCGGTTTGAAGAACCCTTCCCTCGATTGCAGCCTGGATGTTGGAGCACACGTTCGTCCATCTCCCAGGCGTGGGCAGCGGGACGGAGACCGCCCTGTGGAAGAGGGGTGTCACGACATGGCCAGAGTTCCTCTCTGAGCGCAGGGTCCCCAGGATATCGGACGGGCGGAAGGCGCGGATGGACGCGATACTGCTGGAGGGATGCGAGCGCCTCAGGGAGTCCGACTCCCGCTACTTCCGCGCGAGGCTGCCCGACAGGCACATGTGGAGGCTGCTGAGGGACTTCAGGGCCGGCACCGTGTATCTCGACATCGAGACCACGGGGATATCCCTGAGAGCTCCTGTCACCGTCGTCGGGATCCACACGGGCGGCAAGACGCACACCCTCATCAAGGGCAGGAACCTAAACGGGCGGAGCCTGGATGCCATTCTCTCCGCCGCTGACCTCCTGGTCACCTTCAACGGGAAGGGGTTCGACATGCCCGTCCTGAGGGCGCAGTTCCCGGGCTGGGTCCCGGACGTGCCGCACATAGACCTCCGGCACCTCCTCGCGAGGCTCGGCCACCACGGGGGGCTGAAGGCGATAGAACGCAGCCTCGGCGTGGTCAGGGACCGGAGGATGGAGATGATGACCGGGGCGGACGCCGTATACCTGTGGCGTCTCTGGGAGACCAAGGGCAGCAGCAACGCCCTCGACCTGCTCATCGAGTACAACACCGCCGACTGCGAGAACCTGAGGACGCTCGCGGACTACGCGTACGAGAGGATGCGACAGGCGACCTTCGAGGCCGTCCCCTGCCGGAAACCTTGATTAGCCTCGCGACGGTTAAGGTGCCAGGGATGGACGGACTACTAGGACTCATCATAGCGCTCATAGTCTTCGCCGGGATCATATACATCTCAGGGCGGGCGGCGCGGTCTATCATGGTCATAGGCGTCGGCTTGGTGGTGCTCGCCGTCCTGGTGTACTTCGGGGTGCTGGACCTACAATGAACGTCAAGGAGTTCTCTGAACGGATGCCCGAGGCCCTGTGGGCCTCGGCCCAAGAGGCCGCGGGCGCGCTCTCCCGCGCGCACAGGGTCATCGTCGCCACGCACATAGACGCTGACGGGATATCCGCGGGGGCCATCGCGTCGAAGGCCCTGGAGAGGAAGGGTGTCGGGGTCGAGGTGAGGTTCTTCAAGAAACTGGACGATGAAGCCATAAAGAGCCTCACGGAGTCGCGCCCGGACATCATCTGGTACACGGACCTTGGGAGCGGCTCGGTCTCCAAACTCGGGGAGACGACGACCGTCGTCTCGGACCACCACGTGCCGGACGTCATAACCGGGGTCGGAGACGGGACAGGCCAGGCCAGGCTGTTCGACTTCTCGCCAGTGCTGCACGTGAACCCTCAGCTCCACGGGATATCCGGGGCGACCGACCTGAGCGGGGCGGGCGCCACGTTCCTGGTCGCGGCGGCGCTCGACGAGCGCAACTCCGACCTGTCCCACCTCGCCGTCCTCGGGGGCGTCGGGGACCTCCAGGACCACCGGACAAGGAGGCTCGAGGGGCTGAACAGGGAGATAGCCGCCCTGGCGGTGTCCGCGGGAGTGCTCGAGGTGCTCCAGGACATAAGGTTGTTCGGACGCGAGACCAGGCCCGTGCACAAGATGCTCGAGTACTCATCCGACCCGTTCCTGCCGGGCATCACGAGCGACGAGCAAGCCGCGATATCATTCCTGCTCAGCAACGGGATCGAGCTGAAGGAGGGCGACAGGTGGAGGACTTGGGCGATGCTGACCCAGGAGGAGAGGGACACGGTCATCGACGCCCTGAGGGAGCTCCTGACGAGCAAGTCCCGCAGGCCCGGCACTCTCCTCAGGCTCACGGGCGAGGTGTACGTGCTGAGGAAAGAGGCGCCCGGATCCCCCCTCAGGGACGCGAAGGAGTTCGCGACCCTCCTCAACGCCTGCGGCCGGCACGGCAAGGGCGAGGTCGGGCTTGCGATCTGCAAGGGCGACCGGGAGGGGATGCTACAGGAGGGTTTCGCGCTCCTCCGAGACCACAGGTCCGCCCTCAGCCAGGCCATATCCCTGGCCAAGGACCTCGGGGTCACCCGGATGAGGAACATACAATACTTCGACGCGGGCGCCGACATCGAGGAGACCATAGTAGGCACTGTCGCGGGCATGCTCCTCGGCGAGGCGGGCTCCGACAGGAGCGCGCCCATGGTAGCCTTCGCGGACTCGATGGAGTACGGCGACGAGCCGAAGGCGAAGGCGTCCGCGAGAGGGACCCAGGACCTGGTGTCCAGGGGCATGGACCTCTCCGCCGCCATGAGGAGGGCCGCGGAATCCGTCGGAGGCGTCGGCGGGGGTCACAACATAGCGGCCGGGGCGACGATACCCGCGGCTAGGAAGAACGACTTCCTTGTTGAGCTGGACAGGGTCGTGGAGGAGCAGCTCACTTCGAGAGCACGGCGACCAGGATAGCCTTCTGCGCGTGCATCCTGTTCTCCGCCTGGTCGAAGACCACGCTGTGGGGTCCGTCCATGACCGCGGACGAGACCTCCATGTCCCTGTGCGCGGGCAGGCAGTGGAGGAACAGCCAGTCCTTGTTGGCCTTCTCCGTGAGCTTGTCGTTGACCTGGTATGGCAGGAATAGGGCCTCCCTCTCCGCCTTCTCGGACTCCTGGCCCATCGAGACCCACGTGTCCGTGTACACGACGTCGGCGCCGTCGCACGCGTGGAACGGGTTCGATATCATCTCGATCTTCGCCCCCGTGCCCTTGGCGATCTCCTCCGCCTTGGCGACTATGTCCTTGTTCGGCCTGTGGGCCTTCGGGGTCGACGCGCGCATGTTCATCCCCACGAGCGCGCACCCCAGCAGGAGCGAGTTGCACACGTTGTTCCCGTCGCCCACATATACCATCTGCAGGCCGTTGAGCTTCTTCTTCTTCTCGAGGACCGTCAGGAGGTCGGCGGCGCACTGGCACGGGTGCTCTAGGTCGTCCAGCCCGTTTATGACGGGTACGGACGCGTGCTTGGCCAGCTCGGTCATGACCTGGTTGCTGAAGGCGCGGTACATGATCCCATCGACGTAGCGGCTCAACACGTTGGCGACGTCCGAGACGGACTCCCTCTTGCCTATCTGGACCTCGTTCGGGCTTATGTACACCGCGGACCCGCCGAGCTGGGTCATGCCGACCTCGAACGACATCCTCGTCCTGAGGCTCGGCTTCTCGAAGACCATGCCGAGGACCTTGCCCTTCAGTGGGTCCTTCTTCTGGTTCTTCTTCGGGCCCGACTTCATCTTCAGGGCCTCATTCAGTATCTGCTCGAAATCATCCTTCATGTCGAGGACGGAGATGATATCCCGCTTCAGTGCAATCACCTGTGCTCTCCTCAAGCGACAGCGCCGACTTAAGTCTTTTGAAGGTCCCCGTGTCACAGCCTAGGCCTGGGGGGCCCGCGGCGTCAGCCCGGACACCGGGAGAGGCCGCAGGAAAGGCACGACTCGCACCCGGACAGGCGGGCGACCGGGCCGCCGCACTCGGGGCACCGCCCCGCCCCCGGCACAAGGTCATCAGGACTAGGACTCGCGCTTATGTGAGACACTCCCCTCTGAACGGGCCACGGGCGTGCGGGGACAATAGCGTTAGCCGGGGGGATGGGCGAAAGTGCGTCGCCGCCCGAGCGATGTGGGAATCTTTATCTACGGGAATCCCATGTTGCGAATCCGTGGCCGGGGTGGGGTAATGGTATCCTTGGGGACTGTGGATCCCTTGACCCGGGTTCGATTCCCGGTCCCGGCCCCTCGAACCTGACCTCCACCAAGGATCATTCTGAGAATCGGGCCCCGCAATGAGGGCACTCCGAGTCGTTCTCGCCCACGGGCTTGCCGCACGCGGGGCATTCGTACTCCGCGGGCGCGTCGCCGGTCGGGGCGGCCTCCGGGACGGCCTCGGCCGCGGGTGCCTCAGGCCCGTCCAGCTCAACGGTCGCGGAGTCGTCGACGGTGTCCGCGAAGATGGAGAACTCGGTGCCGCACTCACGGCACTTCGAATCAGCGGCCGAGACGACCTGTCCGCAGAATGGGCATTCGAAACTCGCATCCGCGAAGGAGGCGCCACATCTGGGACACTTCTCCTCGGAACCCGACACGGTCTTTCCGCAGGACACGCAACCCAGCACAAAGACAGCAGGCGCCTCTTCGGCCATGGCCGTCATTATCAGACTACCGATATATAATGCGTTGGTACCCGTTCGCGTCGGCCAAAACGAGAGGTCATCGCCTGCGCTTCTTCGTCTTCTTCGCCGCGGCCACGGACTTCTTGACCGGCTTCACGGGCTTCTTGGCGGGCTGCTTCTTTGGCGACGGCTTCTTGACCGGCCTCTTGGCCACAATCGCCTTGCGGGCGGGCTTCTTGGCGACAGGTTTCTTCGGTCTCTGCGCCTTCTTCGGAGCTGGCTTCGGACTAGGCTTCCTCCGCGCGCTCGCCTTGGGCGCGGGCTTCCTGGGAGCGGGCCTCTTGGGTTTCCGCGCCTTCGACGCGGGCTTCGGGGAGGGTTTCCTCGGCTTAGGCTTCGAAACGCGTTCTGAGGGCGTGACGGGCTCAGGCTCCGGCGACTCCGCGACCGGGGCGTCCTCCTTGGGCTCTGGGACCGGCTCGATGGCCGCTGCGATCTCATCCCGCAACGGCTCCTCCGACTCCTCCGGGAGCTCCTCGAACACCGCCTGGCATACGCTGCAGGACTTCGCGGATATGGATATCTTCTCACCGCAGACAGGGCAGTCGACCTTGGCCTCCTCCAGCGGGAGGTCGCACCTGGGGCACTTCTCCTCGTCGCCCCTGATCATGAGCCCGCACCCGGGACACGCGACCCTGCGTATGGTGGACTTGAGCTGCTCGAGCTCGTTGTTGATGATGCTCTCGACGAAGTTGTCCATGTCGAACCCGGAGCTGCTCCTCACGACGCTCTCGGAGAACTCCGTCAGGTCTATGCCACATGAGGCGCACTTCGTGGCGTTTCTCCATATCAGGCCGGAGCAGAACGGACACTCGAACAGGGTGCCGGGGCCGAACTGCAGGCCGCACCTGGGACACTCGGTGTCGCTCGACTTGACTATCCTCCCGCACTTGAAACAGCTCAGGAAGATGTCCCTGCTCTCAGCGGCTTCCATCATCGACACGAAATAGCATCTCCGTTATTTAAACTCTGGAACCTGCGGGCCCATCAGGGAGGGACCAGGCTCACTCTGGTATCCCTGGCTTCGAGCGCCTCCGATATATGGCTATGAAGACAGTCAGCGTGAACAGGACTGGCACGACCACATCCGAGAACTCCGGTATCCTCTCGAACATCACGTCGTAGCCAGGGCCCGTGGGGTCCTCCGTCCACTGGAAACATATGTATGCCTCGCCGGGGGCGGAGTATATCGATGTCAGGTGCGCCTTCGCCCCTTCCGTCTGGATGATGCTGATGGACGACCAAGTCCCGCTCGCGTTCTTCTGGACCATGATGTCATCGGTCGCGTTCTCTATCCACATGAAGTAGACGTTGCCGGTGCTGCTGTCCAACGAGACGCAGGGGTGGCTGTTGGCGCCTGATGTGGACCCGCTCAGGGTGATCGCCGTGGACCATGTGTCCGTGGACACCTGGTAGTACCTGTACTCGATCGCGGATTCGAGGTTACCCCCGCTCATGTCGCCCGTCCCGTAGACGACGTGAAGGACGCCTGCGTCGTCGACCAGGGCGGCCCCTGGGGCGGCCTCCGTGTTCGCTGCGCTGGCGCCAGCGGCGTACACGACATCCTCATTCTTCCACCCGGACCCGTCGTGGTACTTGCACGCGACCTTGCCCGCGGTGCTGTAGACGACGAACACCAGCGCCTCGGTGCCGTCCCCGGGGACCAACGTGACCTTCGAGTTCGAGACTGTGGCCTGCTGGTTGAGGATGTTCCCCGCGTCCGTCCACGCGGTGATGTCGCCGGCGTTGGTGCTCTGGTACGCCCTGAGCTGATACCGGACCTGGGTCTCATGGACATTGGATGTCGCGGCCACCCAGATCTTCCCGTCCGGGGCCTGGCATATCGTGGCGTTCTTGTACGACGCCGCGTAGGTCGAGATCGACAGATTGACGAAGTCGCCCCATGTGATCGAGTGTCCCGACGCGTCCACCGACCCCTTCATCATGCTCACGTACTGGGTCTTGTCGTCCGAGTCGCCGACCACGTACACGGACGAGGTCGCGGAGTCATACCACAGCGACACCCGGGACATATCGGGGATCGTCTCGAAGAGCCTCACGGCGGTCGACCACGTGGCCCCGCCGTCGGTGCTGTACTTGTACATCGTGTTCGCCCCGTCATGGAAGAAGCTCCAGAAGTTCGTCCCGTCGTAGAAGACCTTCCTCTGGTTCGAGGAGGAAGTGGCGGTCGGCGATGTGGAATCCTCATATACGGCCCACGACTCCGTCCCCATGGTGAGCCCGAGCCCGCCCGTGATGGCAAGCATCGTGGCCGCGTCCAGGGCCACATAGTCCCTGCGCTGCCTCCAGTCCGTGGTCTCGATGATGAACTCGATGTCGACCGCGCCGCCTAGGTTGTAGGAGAGCACGCCGACCTCCATGCGCTGGGAGTCCACCTCGACATCCACTTCCTGCGATACGATGGACCAGGATGTGCCGGTGTACGCGGAGAGCGACGACGACACCACCTGTCCGTTGAGGCCGCGGACCTCTATCATGTAATCGGCGCCTATCGTCCTCGAATCGACCGAGACGATCAGGCCTGTGGACACCGACATGTCGCCATCGATGAATACGCGGGTTATGTCCTCCGCCGTCTTCCTCGTGACCGGCACGACGGTCCCGCCGCCGTCGCTCGAGACGGGCTTGGTCCTCATGTAGGGCACGTACGACCCGCTCAGCATCTCGCCGTCAACGCTGATGAAGAACGACGAGGACAGGGTCGTGTTGAACACGCCCACCTCGTTGATGTCGATATCGTCGTTCTCCACCTCCACGAGGTCGACATCCGATACGGTCCGGCCGTACCAGTCCCCGAACGCCCCGTCTATGATGACGCTGGAGGGGGCGGACCCGACATAAGCCCTCACTGGGTGCCCCACCATGACGACCTCCGCGAAGCTGGAATCCACGCCCTCGACCGATACGGACGCGGACACGAACTGCTCTTGGTCAGGCGAGGATGTCCTGACGGATACGTTGACGATATGGACCTCACCGGGCTCCAGCGTGAACGGCTCTATCTCGCTGGCGAGCGCGGGCAGGTTCTCGAGCTCGACCTCGACGGACTCGACCGAGCCCGCGACACCGTCACACTCGAACTTGAGCGTGAGGATCGGAGTGGAATCTGAGATGGGCAACACGCCGGAAAGTGGCACGGATGTGGACATGCTCTGTGTCACGACCAGCACGCCCCCCTCGATGGGCACGCTCTCGCTGACGGAAAGCCTGGACATCTGGTCCTGGGACAGCAGCATGAACCGCGCGTCCTCGGACAGCGCCTCCCGGAGCTCGCCCATCGCCTCGAGCCTGCTCCCGTCCAGCCAGCTGGCCGCGCTGCCTAGCGACTCCCACGAGTTCCAGTCATAGACGTCGCTATCGATCGGTGGCGCGTACTCACACACATCCGAGGACTGGACCGAGTCGTTCCACCCGTCCAGCTCGACCATGAACTCCGCGCCCATGGACCCCACGGAGTAACCCGTGCCCGAGGCACCGTCGGAATCCACGAACAGGAACACGCTCTCGACGGAGGACGTGCTGAAGATATCGCCTGTGGCCTCCACGTAGAGGAACACCCGCGTGTCCTCGATGGCGACCGACCAGCTCTCTATCACCGTGACGGACGGAGTCGTCAGTATCGACACGCTATACGAGGTGCCGTCCTCCCATTCCCTGAAGTCCCCGTCGACCTCGTAGGCGGGAGCGTCATTGGAGTACGAGATGTAGATGAATGTCGGTATTATGACCACGAGAGCGACCAGGATCGCCAGGAACTGCCACCTCGCGACCGAGGCCTTGTGTCTCCTCGCCGAGGACCGACCACCAGACCCGGTCCCGTTAACCATGCCAGTCCCGTTCACTAGGCCCGTGCCGTTCACGAGCCCTGTCCCGTTTATGGCGCCTCTTCCGTTCGTGAGTCCTTGGCTCGAGACCGGCTGCTCGGGCGGCAGCACTGTCAAGACCTCCACGGCGGGGGTCACCTCGCGCGCTTCGGCCGGGGGTTCTGGCTCGGGCTCCTCGGGCTCCTCCGGCTCGGGCGGCAGCAGGAGGTCGTCCCTCGCCTCTGCGAACACCACACCGCACTTGGGGCACATCTTGGCCCCGGGGGCGAATGCGGTCCCGCAGTCCGGGCACTCCATCAAGTTGTCCTCGCCCGCGAGGGGTATGCCGCACCTGGAACACTTCGTCTCCCCGCCCTTCAGCTCCATGCCGCAGCTCGGGCACGAGACCTTGACCTCGGGCAGGGGAGCTTCGGGCAGCGGCGGTGGCGCCTCGGCGGCCTCCTTCGGGGGCGCCTTGAGCTTCCGCATGATCCTTCGCTCAATGACCCTGTCTAGCTCCCTCTTCCGCTTGACCCTCTCGATGGGCGTCGAACAGGACGGGCACTTATCAGCTCCGGGTGGTACGTTCTTGCCGCAGAATGGGCAATACATAGCCTGCTCTTCGGGCAATCTCCAAACACCTCTGTGAACATCAACGCTGAGCGTGTAGTGCTAGGTGGACCTCGCATGGTGGGATGCCATGCG
>JBFXGF010000026.1:0-10244 GCA_050178275.1 Thermoplasmata archaeon
ACGAATAAAGACCTGCACAATATGCGGAAATCTCCAGTGTGTGAATAGACCCATCTTGAAGCTGCAGAGTGACAAGGTTCTCATAGGAATTAGACGGGACCCCGACGAGATCCAATATTGATGCAAATGGTGCGGCGAGCATGTAGTGCACGTACCAGTTCCCCACAGAACTCGCTTCTCCCCCTCCCGAAAGAGACATAACCGCCTGAGGCACTGCCAGAAAGAGCGCGACGAAGCCTAAGAAGACGAGTGAGAACACCGCCTCAGTGGTCCACTCATCCGGCACTAACGGGAAGATGAACAGCAGCCCACCGAACATCATGAGGATGACATCCACGTCGCCGTAGGTTGGGTTCTCTGACACGAAAGTATTGTACAGGATTATGAAGACGATTAGGGCAGCCCCAGAAAACATGAGAGCATATTCGCCGCCCACCGCTCTTTCTATTGACAGAGCGATTCGGACACCGAACGGTTTGTCTGACGGAGTGGGCTGCCTTGCCTCGGCTCTGTAGAAAAGAACCGTGAGGGTGGCCCCGACAAGAAGAGAGATGAGCCCGAGCAAGGGGCCCACATATGAGAATAGCACCAAGACCGATATACCCTCGACCAAGAGGATCACTGAGACGAGCTGGACCACTTTCCTCCTGGGACTATCAAGCGGGAAGAACCGGTCGACGAGTTCAGTCAATTGTCGCCAGGCGTTGACCACGTCATGCACAGGTAGCTGCTCTGTCATAAACCTAACCACGCACCAGACGCGCCATCGTCACATTAATACGAGCGAGTGCGTTCTCTCGGCTGAGGGCGCCATTCGATGGGCATGCGGGGGACGGTAAAGGGGCTTGCGCAGGCGGGGCAAGCGAGCGCGGGGGAGTCGCTCCAATACTATTCCAAGAGCAGCTCCGACGAGCGCCGAATCATCCAGGCCTCCTTCTTCATGGGCATCCTGAGCGGCGTCACGTGGTACGTCATCGCCCTCTACTGGGACGCCCTCGGCTTCACCTCGGAGGAGATTGGCCTCATAGGCGGGATCGGCTCCGCGGTCGGCATCGTCAGCCTCCTGTTCACCGGGTTCCTGGCGGACATCTTCGGCCGCAAGAACCTGCTCCTCATAGGGCTCCTCTTCAGCACCTTCGGCGCCGCCCTGTTCCTCCTGACCCCGAACCTGGTCCTGTTCATAATCGCCGAGGGCCTGATCAGCCTCGGCACGTCCATGATACAGCCCTCGACCGTCGCCCTCATGGCGGGCAAGGCCGCCCCGACCAGGCTCAAGTTCTTCTACGGCCTCCAGGGCTTCTCGAACCAGATAGCAATCACCATCGCGAGCGCCACGGGCATCTTCTTCCCCGGGTTCTTCCTGGACGAGTTCGGCCTCGAGCTCACCTCCGGCTACTGGCTGGTGATCCTGGCCGCGGTCCTGTGCAACGTCCTCCCCATCTTCTACGTGCTCAAGGTCTCCGACGTCAAGAGGAGCGGCGAGAGGCTCAGGCTGAGCTTCGACAGGACCGCCAGCATGAGGCTGTTCATGTACTCGTTCCAGAACGTGCTCATAGGCATAGGCGCGGGGTTCGTCATCCCGTGGCTCCCCCTGGTGTTCCAGGAGGGCATGGGCGCGACCTCCCTGCAACTCACGCTCATGGTCACGGCCTCGAACATCGCCGTCGCCATCGGGTGGTTCATCATACCCAAGTTCGCCGAGGCCAGGGGCTCGGTCGCCCTCATAACCGCGTTCCAGATAGCCTCGGTGGTGTTCCTCCTCGCCATACCCTACTCGGCCTTCTCGCTGCTGCTGGTCGCCGCGCTGTTCACGGCCAGGGGCCTCCTCATGCTCATCCCGACCCCCGTACTCAACGCCTACGTGATGAACATCGTGAGCGAGGAGATCAGGGCGTCCTTCTGGGCCATCAGCTCCTTGGCGTGGACGGTAGGGTACTCCGCGGCGTTCGCCGCGAGCGGGTACGTCTGGGCGAACGACTACTCGAGCGTGGTGCCGTTCTACATCACCTCGGCGGCGTACATCGCCGGCTCGCTCGTGTTCTACCTCTACTTCAAGAGGGTCGTGGAGCCGGGGGACGGGCCCACAAAGACCGCGTGATCCAGAAGCATGGGGTTTCGGGGCGCTGGCGACCAATCTGATTCGGCTGCGCCTCCGCGGCCGCGCGTCCAGAGGATTGCTCAGGCCGGGGTCGTCTTATCGGTCTTGGCCGGCTCTTCCTCGGGCACGGAGCCCTTCAAGCGGAGCGCCTCTGACAGGAGCTGGGACAGCCACTCCTCTTCCCAGTACTTCAGCCTCGCCTCGGAACAAACAGCTTCGCCTGGCATGTGAGAGGACCTCCGTAGGTACAGTATGTATTCGGCCATATATCAACATTGTTCGGGGAAAACGGGTCGATTGACCAATTTCCACCCCGGATTGAGCGATTCCGACCACCCTTCCTGCGTAACAGTGCAAGATATTTATCGGCAGAGAACCTTCATCGGCCCGATGGCGACCACCAAGAAGGACCTAGGGACGGTCGAGCTCGACGAGCTCGACCTGGACATCCTCAGGAGCCTGAACGAGAACGCCCGCAAGAGCTTCAGGGACATCGCGAAGGAGCTCCAGGTATCGCTCACGACCATCTCGAACAGGGTGAAGAACCTGGAGCGCTCGGGCGTGATCCAGGGATACATACCCGTCGTGGACGCGACCAAGCTCGGGTACGACATCATGGCGGTCATAGGCATCAAGGTGATGCACGGGAAGATCATCGACACGGAGAAGGATCTGGCCAGGGAGCCGGGGGTGTTCGCCGTGTTCGACTCGACCGGGGAGTGGGACGCCATCGTCGAGGCGAGGTTCAAGTCGCGGGCGGAGCTGAACATGTTCGTGAAGAAGGTCCTCGACCACCCGAACGTGGACAGGACTTACACGCAGGTCGTCCTCAACATCACCAGGGAGGAGAAGCGCGTCCTGGTGTGACGCGCCTGCCGCCCCGCAGTGTGTTTTATGTATCGCCGCCTGGATAACCCATGGGCGCGACCACGGGGCCGCGTCAGGGAAGTCGGCTGGATGTCACGTTCACCCACCTATCCATTGGCCGTGTCCTGCCTCGCGATGGCGGTCGCGTGCCTCGGCTTTCTGCCCGCGGGGTACGCCGCGGCGGACGAGTACATAGACATCACGCTCACGTTCTCGCCCGCCAAGGCCCAGTACTACCCCGGCGAGGACTTCTCCATCGATGTCACGATCGTCAACCTGATGCCCGCGTCCGAGGTCCCCGGGGACCCGCTCGTGAACTGGGTGAGGGTGTTGAACGTGTCCGCTTACTTCTCGTGGATGGCGCTCGGCGAGGCGGTCCTCGAGGACGTGTCCGATACATCCTCCTGGCTGCCGCCCGACCAGGGCGGCTCGGAGACCTACACGCTCGACCTGGCCGTGCCCGTGTCCGCCACGGCGAGGACCTACGACTACAGGATCGATGTGGAGTACGACGTGCACACGGCCTGGGGGAACGTCACGTACTCGGGGTCCGAGTCGTACTACGGGTTCGTCGTCTCGAAGAGCACGGGGACGTCCCTGACGGTCGCCCACGACTTCCTCCCGGACAAGGCGTCGTACTCGCCCGGGGAGAACCTCACATTCTCGTTGACAGTCTCGAACACGCTCCCGGCGGGCGTGTCCGAGTACGACGTGTTCCCGTGCGTGGTCACCAACATCTCCACGCACTTCTCGTGGATGGCCGCGGACGAGGATGTCTGGGACGACCTCTCGGACGAGGTCGTCTGGCTATCGCCCGACGGGACCGTCTCGAAGACCTACTGCCTCGACCTGACCGTGCCCGAGGACGCCTCCGAGTCGGCCCAGAGCTACTGCTTCACCATCGAGTACGTCGAGGCCGCCCCGTGGGGCGAGGAGAACCGCACATCGGAAAGCCAGACATACTCCGACTTCGTTGTCTCCGACTCCTCCGGGGGCGTCCTGGGGGGCATCGACGGGTATGTCCTGTACATCGCCTTGGCCGCCGTCGCGCTCTCCGCGGTCGCGCTCGGGGCGGTCCTGCACCACAGGCGGGACTCGCGCATACGGGCGGCGGCCCTGGGCGTCGGCGGCGACGGTTACCCCGTGCTCAGGCCCGTGCCGGGCGAGCACCTCCCGCTCGAGAACGGCCTCATATACCTCGTCAAGGAGATGCGGCCGAGCACGGCCTTCGCGATGTACAACGAGGCCGTGTCCAAGGGCGCGGAGGGCATGCTCGTCTCGAGGGAGCACCCGAACAGGCTGAGGGAGATCTACTCGTTCTCCGCGAAGAGCGTCATCTGGCTCTCGCGCAGGCCCGGGGACGACCAGGTGGACCCGACCGAGCTGAGCCTCGTGAGCCTCAAGATCACCAGGTTCGTGGAGGAGCACAGGAGGAGCGTGGTCCTGTTCGAGGGGCTGGAGTACCTCATCACGCAGAACGACTTCGAGACGGTGCTCAGGTTCGTGAACCACCTGCACGATTTCGTGCTCACCCTCGACTGCGCGGTCGTGATAGTCATAGACCCGAGGGTGCTCAGCACCCGCGAGTTGGCGCTGCTCGAGCGGTCCGCGAGGGTCGTCGAGCCCGTGGAGCCCGTCCCCGAGGGGCCCTCGGAGGAAAGCGAGCCCCCGGCCGAGAGAGCCTAGTCAGTACGAGTCAGTGCCCGAAACTTGCATAATCGAGATACGCGTTCTGGAACGTGTCAGGGGAGGGCGGGCCCTAGGGTCGGGGGACCCCGGGGCATGACCTCATCGGGGAGGTAGCCGAAGTGGATGCACTCTACCGCGGGACATTGCGAGCACGTCCAGCGGCCGCCATCTTCTCCATCGCGCTGTTCATGGGCCTCGGGTGGGCCGCGCCGTACGCGTACACGGACGCCCCGATCGACAGGGAAGTGGACCTCGGGCCCGCGCCGGTCCTGTCCCTCGCGTGGTTCGACGCCGCCCCGATGGCCTATCCGCGCTCGTCCCCCCAGGTCGTGGAGCTACCGGACGGGGACATATTGGTCATCGGGGGGCTGTCGGCCGACGGCCCGACGAGCACGACCGAGGTGTACGACCCCGAGAGCGACTCGTGGGCCATGGGCCCCCGGATGAGCGTCGCCAGGGTCGGACACACGGCCACGCTGCTCGAGGACGGCACTGTCCTGGTCACCGGCGGCGAGACGGGCTCGGGGACGGCCTCGTCCGCCGAGGTCATAGACCTCTCGCTGGGCGCGTGCGTTCTCGTCGGCGGCATGAGCTTCGCCCGGCAGGGGCACGCGGCGGTCCCGCTCACGGACGGGAGGGTGCTAGTCACTGGCGGCACCGACTGGTTCAACGGCGTCTGGGGGTACGCTGAGGCGTACGTACCATCCTCCCACTCGTTCGAGCCCGCGGGCACGATGGCCCGGGAGAGGGTCTTCCTGACGCTGCAGCCGCTCCCGGACGGGCGCGTGCTCGCGATAGGCGGGGACGAGGAGGGCACGAGCGAGACATTCGACCCCGGAACGAACACGTGGGGCTCGCTCGCCCAGATGACTTCCGCGAGGTACAACGCCGCCTCCGTCGCGCTCGGGGACGGGCGCGTGCTATCGGCCGGGGGCGTGTCCGCCGACACCGTCCTGTCCTCGGCGGAGGTGTATTCGCCCGAGGAAGATTCTTGGGTCGCGGTCGAGGGGATGTCCTCCCAGAGGGCGAGCTTCGGGCTCGCCGTCATCCCTGGAGGGATGATTGTCGCCACGGGTTCCTGGAGCGAGCTGGGCGCGTCGAGCGCCGCCGAGGGCGCCTGCCCGTGCGACCTCGCGTGGCGCGGGATCGACCCGATGGAATCTGCGAGGGGGAGGCACGGGACGGCGGTCACGTCGAACGGGACCGTGCTCGCCATCGGCGGCTGGGACGGCTCGAGCGCGCTGTCCTCGGTCGAGAGGCTGGTCGAGGTGCAGGCCGTGCCAGAGCCGGAGCCGGGCATGTGCGAGCCCATGGACCTGTACCCGCTCGTGGTCGCGGTCGCGGACGAGCTGGAGGGATTCTCCGAGAACGGCCTGATCGCGAAGCTGTTCGTGGCGCAGGCGGCGTACGAGTGCGGGCGGACGGACCTGTGCCTGAACGTCATGGACGCGTTCCACAGACAGGTGCGCGCGTCGTACCAGAGCGGGCACCTCGGGGAGGAGGGCGCGTCGACGCTGTACGAGGGGTACGCGGGGGTCGTCGAGTGCCTCGGGGGAGAGCCCTTGCCACCCGTAACGTGACGGCTCGCGCGCGTGCGTTGACGGGCGGGGGCAGGGCCCGGGAAGAGGCCTTTCCGTGGGGGTGTGTCTGACGCTCATCCGGACAGCCAGCAACCGCTGTCTGACGCAAAGGACATAAATACGATGAGCTACATAACGCCCGTCAAGCTCCTTGGGATGCGGAGCGACGGAGGTGAATACATTAAGCTAAGCAAGAGGCTGTTCGCTTCGGCGGTGGTCGGCGCCATGCTCATACTGAGCGCGGTTCTGGTCGTATCGCTGATCGGCGGTGATGACAAGCCGGACATCACGAACGAGATGCCACCGGAAGACGAGCAGCTGCCCGAAGAGAACCAGGACGACACCGCCGTAGACGAGCCGTCGGATAACGACGCGGAAACGGCCTCCGACGACGAGCCGGAGGGCGACGACGCCGAGGACGAGGTCCCTGACGAGGACGACGAGGGATCGGACGACAGTCAGGGAGACGGCAACGGCGACAGGAAGGGCTACTGCTACGAGCACAAGGAAGTGGTGGCCGGGTCCTCGCAGATGAACTGCGAGAACAACTTCGCTGAGCACGTGTCGGTCGAAGACGCCGAGGGCGACCCGATGTGCGAGTGCCACGGCGGCGACGATGACAAGGGCCAGTCCGGAAACTGAACGCAAACACTGAGGTGGGTCCCCGTCCCGGGGCGTGAGGCGGATAAGAACCTCATAAACCGGGACGGGCTCACTTCACCCAAATCCCCTTTCATGATTCTAGACGACTCACGCGACGGGCGGCCTTCGCCTCGCCCTCACCGTGAGGACGATTGCAGCCATGAGGACCATCGCCACGACGGGAGCCGCCCCGAACTCGGGTATCGGCACTGGGGGCGTGGTCAGCGGATAGTAATCCTTCGCTCCGGCGCTCCCAGTGAGGTTGTAGGACCAGTCCACTATACCATCGAGGTCGTCGTCGGGCGCGGTCAGGTCGCTCCACCAGTTGCCGTAGCCGTGGGGGGAGCCTGAAGAGTTCCACCAGTTGCTCGTCCCAGAGTCGTATGCTTGGGTTCCTCCCCCTCCATTGCCCGCAAACACGTTGTTCCAGATCCTGTTGTACGACCCGCTCTCGAGGTATATCCCCCATACGGTGTTGTCGGACACCTCGCACGAAGAGATGTTGTTGTAGCTGCTCGATTGGGTGATGTACACGCCATAACCGTTGTCCGAGCAGTTGTTGTCGGTCAGAGTATTGCCGCTCGACTGTTGTATGAAGATGCCGAAGGGATTGTTCGAAACGCATGTGTTATTGCTCACGACGTTGCCGCTGCTCCAGTAGGTGAGATACATGCCCAGGACATTGTTGTTCGAGCAGTTGTTGTCGCTCACGATGTTGTCGTTCGATTCCTGGATGCTCATGCCGTAGTAGTTGTTGAAGCCGCAGGTGTTGTTGCGGATGATGTTGTCGTGGCACAAATACATCACATACAAGCCCAAGTTCTCGTTGTAGTTGCAGGTGTTGTCGCTCACGGTACAATCGCTTGACGATTGGAGTGAGATGCCACAGTTGCAGTCCACGACAGTGTTGTTTCGGACAACGCCGTTCACGCAATTGGCCACATATATCCCGTAATTCCCAGTCCCCCCCAACCAGCCGCTGTGGACGTAGCAGTCCCGGATCACGAAGTACGCGCTCGTGCCCCATATGGTTATCCCGAACGCGGCGGACGCGTTTATGTCCCATCCGGCTATGACATATGGGTTCGAGACCGTTCCGTTGCCGGACACGACCCCGTTCGACGGGTAGAGGGTGTTGTTGAACTGTGCGTCGCCGTTGATGTAGATGGTCGGATGCTCCGTGTATGAGGTCCTTGCCGGGACCGGCGAGGGGGAGACATCTGTTGAGGGGCTGGATGTGAGCAAGATAGACATGCCAACGACGGCAGCGGCGACCAACGCCACGACCATCATCTTCAGGGGCTTTGGACCACTTCGTCCTCTTGGCGCGGGAGCCCCGCGGTCGATATATGGGGCCCTGGGCGACGCCTTCGCGTGATCTCCGATGCTGGCGCTGCTGTCGATATGCCCACCCGTCCAGGCTGTTTCCTTGGTCGTCATCTCCCACGCTCGCCCAGTTCATGGGCGATTCCCCCGCTTGACCTTTTCCATCGTACAAGGCGGGAATCTCGTGCATGCTGGCCATTGAGGAATCTAAGGGGTACATGCACAGTCCGCGCGAGCACATTTCCCGCGACCTCGCACCGCCTGACCGAGCCCCGACCAGAAATGGAGCAATTAGTCCGTCTCACGACGGGAAAAGCCCATATGGGAATGACCTCTCCCAATGGGTTGTGGGTGAGCCGCCACTCTGTCGGCCGCGCGATCGCCAGGCCCTTCCGCAAAATCGCGGATCTATTGAGACGCGAACGGAAAACCGAGTGACCGTTGCCCGGCGTCTCACGCGCCGGGGCCCGGTGGCGGAGGGGTCTCCCTGAACGGCTCCACGACGACCGTCCCCGTCTTCCACACGTTCGTCAGGTAGTACATGTACTCCCCGACCTTGTGGAACGTGCAGCTCCAGTAATCCCCCGGAGCTATGAGGAGCCCGCTCTGGAACAGCCCGTCCGGGTGCTCGCCCGACGCGTCCACCGTCCCGCTCCTGACGCTCGAGCCCGGGGGGGCGGCCCAGGTCCTGTTCACCCACACGACCTTGGTCCCCTCGACCACCTTTATCACGGGCGGGACCACGTTCTGGCCCACGATGTCCACGTACGCCTCGAACCTCGGCGGCGGTGGAGGCGGCGGAGGCGTGACATGCGTCGCCGGGACCGGCTGCATGCCCCCGAGGGACGATTGGGCCTGCGCCATCCTCGCGGCCGCGGCGCGCGCGGCCTCGGCATCCTTCCTGCGCCTCCTGGAGCGGGCGGACGCGGCCATCACCACTATCGCGACGAGCACGACGAGCAGTACGACGAACACGGCCAGCCCGAGCACGTTGACTATGAAGTCGACAACCATCTCGACGAAGTCCCGGAGGAATTGCACGATCTCGTTGTCGGACCGCGCCTCCATGACAGGTATCTCGAGCACATCGGACGAGTACATGACGCCGTCCACCTCGGCGTGGGCGGTCAGGTATATCGTGCCGTTCGTCGGGATCGACGGCAGGCTATCCACCGTGAACTCGGCCCACGTCTCGCCGGAGAACGACGCGGACGTCCCGGCGACTTCGCCCGGGGAGAACCCCCACTCGATGTAGGTCTCGTTTATCGTGCCCGGGTCCCCGCCGCTCACGAGCCATGTGATGGAGTATGTCTCGTTCAGGGGGACGTACTCCGGGTACTCGATGATCGTGACAGTCGGCTCCGAGACGGTCGCGACCGCCTCGAACGCGTTGACGACGCCCCAGCCGGTGCCCGAATCCCAGCCCGAGATGCTGAGGTTCCTCGCGGTCTCGTTCAGGGTCTGCCCGACGTCCTCGGGCGTCAGGGCGGGGTTGACGGACAGCATGACGGCCGCGACGCCCGCCACGTGCGGCGCCGCCGCCGACGTGCCTGACAGGTACTGGTAGGAGCCACCGCCCGAGGTCGAGCCGCCCATGGTCGAGTATATCATGACCCCGGGGGCCATGAGGTCCAGCCCGGTCCCGAAGTTGCTGAAGTCCGCCCGTCTATCTGTCTGGTCTATCGCGCCGACCCCGACGACGTTCGGGTACGCCGCCGGGTACGTGAGCGTGCTCGTGCCGCCGTTGCCGGCCGCGGCCACCAGCACGACGCCCCTGCTGGCGGCGTAGTTCACCGCGTTCTGGAGCACCGTGCTCGCGCCCTCGACGCCCAGGCTCATGACTATGACATCCGCGTGGTTGTCCGTGGCGAACCTGATGCCGTTCGCGACGAACGAGTCCGTGCCCTCGCCGGAGTCGTTCATGACCTTCACGGCCATGAGCCGGACCTGAGCCAGGCCGGCCATGCCCTCCCCGTTGTCCGTCACCGCGCCGACCACGCCGGCCACGTGCGTGCCGTGGTATGTGTAAGTGCCCTCCTGCC
>JBFXGF010000027.1:0-10163 GCA_050178275.1 Thermoplasmata archaeon
AGCTTATCGAGGGCCAGACCGAGGAGGCCGGGCTTCCCCAGGTCGTCGTCGACAGGTCGGGGAACGCCACCGTCCTGTGGATGCAGTTCCTCAGCGGCCAGGGCCACATCTGGTCCTGCAGGTACGTGGTCGGCGAGGGCTGGGACGCGGAGGAGGAGATTGAGGGATACGCACAATCGGTCAGCTCGTTCGACGCCGCGGTGGACGATTCCGGCTGCGTGGTCGCCGTATGGTCTCAGTGGGAGGGCACGCACCTCAACGTCTCGGCCAACCGATATGTCCCCGGCGAGGGCTGGGGAGCGGCTGAGATGATCGGAGGGAACGCGTCCGGGGACGTCTCGGAGCCGAAGGTGGCCGTCGCCCCGTCCGGGGACGCGATGGCCGTCTGGGGCCAGTTCGACGGCGTGTACAGCACGTGGTACAGCAGCTACGTGGTGGGCGAGGGCTGGGGCCCCGCGACTCTGCTGGATAGCGAGGATGTGGGGGACGCACTGTTCCCACGCATCGCCAGCGACCCGTTCGGGAACTTCTTGACCGTGTGGCAGCAGCCTGAAGAGAGTGTCAACAGCGTATGGTGGAGCCGGTATGTCCCGGGTGATGGCTGGAGCGCGCCTGGGACGGTGGACACCAGCTCGCTCGCCGCGTTCACCCCCCAGGTGGTCGTGGACAGGCACGGCAACGGCACGGCCCTGTGGACCCAGTCGGACGGCGTCCTGTGCTCGAGCAGGTACGTGCCGGGCGAGGGCTGGGGCGGGACGGAGGTCGCGTCGGCCGTCGCGCCGGGCGGAGCGGGATCAACGTCCGCCGCCGCGGACGGCATCGGGAACGTGATCGCCGTCTGGACCCAGACCGATGATTCCCATCTAAACATCTGGGCGAACACTTACTTCAACCCCGACACCGTCCCGCCGCAGGTGTCGATCGAGGCCCCCTCCGACGGGCTCACCCTGGAGTCGCCGACCGTCGAGGTGTCGGGCACGACGGAGCCGGGCGTGACGCTGCTGGTCAACGGCCTGCATGCCTCAGTGGACCTGGACGGCTCCTTCTCGTGCGTGATATCCCTGCTCGAGGGCGAGAACGTAATCACGGCGAACGCGACCGACCTGTCGGGCAACTGGGCGACCGACAGCGTCACGGTCACCTACGTCAGCGAGGTGTCCGCCCTGGAGGAGGCGCTCGCGGACGCCTTGGCGCAGGTCGTGGCGCTCCAGGATGAGCTGAACTCGTCGCTCGAGGAGCTGGCAGTCCTTCAGGCGCAGCTGGACAACGCGACCGCGGACGTGGCGGGCCTCGAGGCGCAGCTGGCCGCCGCGGAGGCGGCGCTCGCGGATGCGCAGGCCGCGCTCGCGGACGCCTTGGCTGACCTCGCGGACATCGAGTCACAGCTCGCCGACTCGGAGGCGGATGTCCACTCGCTGCAGCTGCAACTGTTGACGGCCCTCGTGAACGTGACCGCGGCGGAGGCCGACCTGGCGGAGGCGGAGCAGGAGCTCTCGGATGTCGAGGAGCAGCTGGCGTCAGCCGAGGACGACCTCGACGCGTCCGACTCGCTGAACACGCTGTTGGCCGTGGGCCTCGTGGCGGCACTGGTCGTCGCGGTCCTGATGGCGGTCATGTACCTCAGGGCGAGGGGCGGGGTCGGTCCTAAGGCCTGAGCGTCCTAGCGCCCGGGGCACGTACCTCGATTCGGGAAGCCAGCGGATGCCATACCTGTAATATATCAGAGTACATCATTCGGAGACGAGAGGGTCCATCGGATGTCGCTCTTCGGATCGTCCGGCGTGCGCGGGGTCGTGAACAAGGATATGACCCCGGAGCTCGCCTGCCGCGTAGGTATGGCGGTCGGGTCGGGCGCCAGGAACGTCGTCATAGGCACGGACTCCAGGACCTCGGGGCAGATGATGGAGGCCGCGGTGTCCTCCGGGCTCATGGCCTGCGGATGTCAGGTGTACTACTGCGGGCTCGTCACGACCCCCACCCTGGCGGAGGCCACCAGGTGCATGGACGCCGGGGTGATGCTCACCGCGAGCCACAACCCGCCCGAGTACGCGGGGATCAAGCTCTGGAACCCGGACGGCTCGGGCTTCGGGGTGTCGCAGTCCGACGGGATAGACCGTCTGGTCTCCTCGCGCGAGTTCAAGCTCAAGGCCTGGGACGGGGTCGGCACGAGGCATGTCCTCTCGGACATGCCAGAGATGCACGCGCAGAGGATATTGAGGGGGGTGAGGGAGGCGGACCTCAAGGTCGTGGTGGACTGCGCCAACGGGCCCGCGTTCAACGTCACCCCAATAGTCCTTCAGCGCATGGGCTGCAAGGTCGTCACCATCAACTCGAACCCGGACGGCCACTTCCCCGGGAGGATGCCGGAACCTACAGATGAGAACCTGGCGGACCTGAAGACCGCCGTGGTATCGATGGAGGCAGACCTGGGCATCGCCCACGACGGCGACGCCGACCGGATGGTGGCGGTGGACGACAAGGGCCGGTTCCTGGGCGGGGACCAGCTGCTGGCGCTGTTCGCGAGGCGATACGCCAGGAACAAGGCCGTGATAACCGTGGACGCGTCCATGGCCGTCGAGGACTTCATCGAGGCCGAGGTCGTGCGCGCGCGCGTGGGAGACGTGTTCGTGAGCGAGGCCGTCAAGGCGTCGGGCGCCGATTTCGGGGGCGAGCCCTCGGGCACCTGGATATTCCCCGACCAGACATACTGTCCCGACGGCATACTGGCGGCCGCGAGACTGGTCGAGATGGCCTCGGAGTCCAAGCTCTCGGAGCTCAGGAAGGAGGTGCCCGTGTACCCGACGCTCAGGCACGCCGTGACCTTCAAGTCGGACGAGAAGGCGTCGGTGCTCGGGAGGCTGAAGGTGGAGATGGAGGCCCTGGAGTCCGAGGAGCTTCTGACGACGGACGGGTTCAGGCACAGGTTCGAGGACGGCTGGGCCCTCGTCAGGCCCTCCGGGACCGAGCCCAAGATACGGCTCTTGGCGGAGGCCCGGGACCCGAAGAGGGCCGATGAGATAATGAGGCTCATGTCCGATGCGGTCGGGAGGTGCGTCAAGTGAAGGGATACATACTCGCCGCGGGCGAGGGCCTCAGGATGAGGCCCCTGACATCCAACACCCCGAAGCCGCTCCTGCCGGTCGCGGGCAAGCCGTTCCTGGAGCACGAGATAGACGCGCTCAAGGCGGCGGGCATCAAGGACATCATACTGCTCATAGGCTGGAAGGCGAACCGGGTGAGGGAGCACTTCGGGGACGGCTCCCAGTTCGGCGTCAGGATAGAGTATGTCGAGCAGAAGGAGCGCCTGGGGACCGCCCACGCCATCAGCATGATCAAGGACAAGGTCGACTCGCCGTTCTTCTGCCTGTACGGGGACGTGGTGCTCACGCCGTCGTCCGTGAAAGGACTGGTGGAGCACCACAGGAAGGTCAAGGGGTCGGTGATGGCCCTGACATCGGTCCCGGACCCGAGGAGGTACGGGTGCATCAAGGTCCAGGACGGGGTCGTCGCGGACATCATGGAGAAGCCGGAGGTGCCCGAGGGCAACCTCGTGAACGCGGGCGCGTACATACTGGACCCGGCCATATTCGACGCCATCGCGGACACGAAGAAGTCCGTGAGGGGGGAGTACGAGATAACGGACTCGTTCAGGATCATGATGGAGAAGTCGCACCTGTACGCCCACCCGCTCACGGGCGAGTGGATGGATGTCGCGAGGCCCTGGGACCTGCTCGACGCGAACAGGATACTGATGGAGGGGCTGGAGTCCAGGGTCGAGGGCGTCGTGTCCGACAAGGCGACCATCGTGGGCGAGGTCGAGATAGGCAAGGGGTCGGAGGTGCTCGCGGGGAGCTACATCGTCGGCCCGGCCATCATAGGCAAGGACTGCGTCATCGGCCCGAACGCGTACATCCGCCCGTCGACCTGCGTGTGCGACAGGTGCAAGGTCGGCAACTCGGTCGAGATCAAGAACTCCATCATCATGGACGGGACGAAGGTGCCGCACCTGAGTTATGTCGGGGACAGCGTCATCGGGGAGCGGTGCAACCTGGGCGCGGGCACGAAGATAGCCAACCTGCGCCTGGACGAGAAGGAGGTCATGGTCATCGTCGACGGCAAGAAGACCGGCTCGGGCAGGCGGAAGCTCGGGGCGATCATCGGGGACGATGTCAAGACGGGCATCAACGCGACCATCGATGTCGGGACCATCATAGGCGAGGGCTCGTTCATAGGCATGGGCGCCCTGGCGAAGGGCACGATCGCCCCCGGGAGCAAGGTATTTTAGGACACCAGGCGCATCAGCGTCCTCCTACGCGGAGGAGGCTGGTCGGGTGGACGACTTAGGTCTGGGGTACGGCCGGAGGCCCACGGTCGGGCAGATGCTCATGAGGGACGTGTTCGTCTACATGTTCCTATCGACGCCGTTCATCCTGCTGCTCACGATACTCATCCTGTCCGCGATGGCCGACGCGGATGCCACGAGCCTCACATACATGTACGGCGTGCTCGTCCTCGACGTCGCGGCCTGCTTCGTGGTCATCTACTGGCGCCGGAGCATGTACTCGTCCGTCCTCAACTCCGGGGTGGAGGTCGAGGGGAAGGTCGTCTCCGTCAGGAAGTCGGGGGACGCCCTCGTGGTCGAGTACGAGTACAGGTGGCAGGCGGAGACCATGAGGAGCACCAGGAGGGTCTCCGGATACCTCCCGAAAACCAGGGTGAGGGAGGAGGTCGGGACGACCGCGACGCTCCTGGTCGACCCCAGCAAGCCGACGAGGTTCCTGGTGCTCGACTCGGTCAGATGAGCGCGTCCAGACGCCAGCCAACGGGTCGGGGGCTCCGGTGGTCGATGGGGCCGGATGTGCGATATTGACTGGCAGATGTCGACTTCTCAAATACATGGACACCGATTACCTGAGGGGGAATGGAGATCGTCATCAGAGGTGTGGTGGTAGTCGCGCTTGTCGTGTTGATGTCCGTGTCCGCCGCTCCGTTGTCGTTCCCGCGCGGGGACGGGTCGTCGGAGACCCTGGTCTCGGCCGTCAGCTCGTCCCCGTTCGAGGTCGAGCTCTTGTGCCTGCATTATGTCTCGTACGATGACGGGGACCCGCCGATGTTGGAGGTCTCAAAGGGCGTATCGCTGTGGTCGAACGATTCGGCCCTGACATGGTACCACCGGAGCACTTACAGCAATCTCACGTCGTGGGTCTCGACGACGCCCGGAACATTCCAACGGGTCCTCTCGGCGATGGAGTGGGAGGGCTACTGGTCCATGGGGGAGAGGTACGAGGACGCCTTCTACGCGGACGAGGAACCGGAGGACTACCGGCCCACATACACTGTCTACGCGTCGGGGCCGGATTCGGACAGGGCCTCGGTCTTCGAGGACAAGGCGGTCATGGGCCTGATGCCAGAGACGTTCAGGCTGATGAAGATGATTGGCCGCGAGTTCGTGGTCGTCGACCTGAGCGCGTCCGAGGTCTCCCCGGACGTATACGAGGTCTCGTTGTCAGTGACGAACACCGGGAGCGAGAACCTCTCCTTGAATTGCATCGCCCCTGGTTTCTGGCCGTATTACGTGGTCAGCGACGACGGCGACACTCATCAGGCCCCCAGCGCGTTCCCTGATTGCGACAAGTTCGTCCCTCCGGGCGCGACGCTGGACCTCTCGACGATGACCTTCAACGCGTCTTCCCTCCCTGCCGGGAGTTACAGGTACTTCGTGTATGCCTCCACGATCGTGGCGTACTTCAACATTACCGTGGAGGGTGACGGCTGGCTCGTCGACGCGGCCCTGTTGGTCGGGGTCTCGGCGTTGGTCATCGCCGCCGCGACCGCGGTCGTGGCCCTCAGGTCCAGGAGGAAGCGGCGGTCGGGGCCTTGAGCCCCGGTCACACGACATCCAGCTTCCTGCGGTTCCCGTGGCCGTCGTAGCACGACCAGTTCTTCAGGCCGTAGGGCGCGCACGCGATGATGTGGCAGTACCCGAACCTGTCGAACAGGTCCAGGTCCGCGTCGGAAGGCCTACACCCGCCCGCGGGGTGCGAGTGCACGGTCCCGACGACCTTGGGCTCGGGCGGCATCATGTACAGCCTGAAGAGCGCGGAGTCCTCCCCGGACTCCGTCCCCGGGAGAAGCCAGAGCTCCTTGATGACCCCCTTGTCCGCCTTGAGCAGGGCGGCGAACTCGTCCGGGAACTGCGACTTCGACGCCTCGAGTATCATATTCAGGGTGCGCTTCCTGATGGCCCTCACGGGCTCCATTCGGCCGGTGAAGTTGAACAGGGGCACCGTCTCAGCCCTCCAGGCCCGCCCTGTCCCTGATGAGCGCGACGAAGCCCTCCTTGTCCCTCACGTTGAGCACGACCTGGTCCACGAGCGGTTTCATGGGGCTCCCGAGCTGCTGCGGCCCGTCGAACCTGATCGCGACCAGGTGCTTGAAGGACGAAGTGACGAACACGAGCTTCCTCTTGGGGACGTACTTGACCCCTATGCCGACCGTGAGGGGGCCGTAGCTGACCTTCGAGTCGCCGACGCCCCTCAAGTACCTGTACGGCACGGTCGTGTTCATGAGCAGCCCCATCCTGAGCCTCAGCCCCTTCTCCCCGACGTAGTGGCATGTGAACATGGGCGGGACCAGCATCAGGAGGATCGGGACGCAGATGACGAGCGCGCACGCGGCCCAGAACACCCGCCCGAACAGCTCCACGGAGTCGTACGCGAGGTAGAGCATCGCGGCCATGGCCGCCGCGCCGACGGCCGACCCGGCCGCGAACCACAGCTTCGGGTAGTCGACCCTGACCGTCTGTACCGCGACCGGGGGCATCGTATCTCCCCTGCGCCTCAGTGCCTGTGCCCTATCATGGGCGACGAGGCCATCAGCTTCTCCTCTATGTTCTTGTAGAACTCGCTCTTGAGTATGACGAACTTGGCCCTCTTCTCGGACGCGGAGAATACAATCTCCTCGGTCCCGTCCAGGAATATCTCCTCCTGGCCGTCGACCACCATGATGCACTCGTTGGGCTCCCGGAGGGTGACGGACACGGAGCTCTTCGCGGGCACGACCAGGGGCCTCGATGAGAGCCTGAAGGGCGCGATCGGGGCTATCACGAGCGCCTCGACCCTCGGGTCGACGATGGACGAGCCGACGCTCATGGCGTAGCATGTGGTGCCCGTCGGGGTCGCGACTATGATCCCGTCCGCGCGCATGTCCGTCGCGGGCTTGTGGTCCACGGATAGCATGAAGTGCCTCATCTTGGCGATATGGGCCGTGTGCACGACCGCCTCGTTCGTGGCGTCCTTCATCCTCTTGCCGTCCACGACGACCTTGAGCCTGAGCCTCTTCTCTATCTTGTAGTCGCCCCTGAGGAACTGCGCCATGGACTCCCGTATCTCGTCCGGCTGCACCTCCGTCAGGAAGCCCAGGACGCCGGCGTTCACGCCCAGGATGGGCATCGAGGTCGCCTGTATGTTCCTGAGTATCGTGCCGTCGCCGCCGATGCTCACGAGCACGTCGGCCTTCAGCTTGCCGATCGGGACCCCCTCGCGCCCGAGCGCCTTCGCCGTGTGCTCCTCGAACACCAGGTCCTCGTCCTCGAGCTCCTGGAGTACCTTCCGCGCGATCTTCTTGAAACTCTTCAGCTCCGGGGTCCCCGCGATTCCTATCCTCATAGGGCCAGCTCCTTTATCTTCGGGTCGCCGTACGCGAGGAAGTTCTTCCTGTCGTCCAGGGAGAGCTTCATGTCCAGCTTCCCGCCCTGGAGGTCGACGACCTCCCCTCCAGCCTCGCGAAGCACGAGGCACGAGGCGGCTATGTCCACTATCCTGATCATCCTCGACCTCCTGGTGCAGTTCATGTAGTGCGCCTGGACCGAGCCCTGGGCCACGAGGCACATCTCGAGGGACGCGCACCCCATGGTCCTGACACGGGAGGCCAGAGCCTTGACCTTCTCCGTCTCCGGGGCGACATCGCGCCCGTCGAACATGATGAATATGGACCCGTCCCTGTCGTACTTGGACACCGCCATCCTGTGGCCGTTCAGCTCCGCCCCGCCCCCTCTCCGGGCGTAGTACGTGTCGCCCGAGTACAGGTTCTTGACGAGCGCGTGGTCGCAGTCGGACATGGACTCCGTGCACACGGCCATGGATATCGAGAAGAACGGTATGCCCCGGACGCAGTTCAGCGTGCCGTCGATGGGGTCCAGGACCAGGGTCTTCCTCGCGCCCCTGTCCACATACCCTATCTCCTCGCTCAGCACGTTGAGCTCTATCCCCTGCTCGTCCATCAGCTGGAGCACGGCGTCCTCCGCGAACTTGTCTATCTTGGAGGTGTCGGAGCCGCTCGCGCCCTTGCCAACCGGTATGTGCCCGGCGAAATCCTTGGGCAGGGCCTGGTACTTGGCCATGACCTCGTCGGCTATCCTGTTCAGCGTGGTCTTCACGACCGATGTATCAGGCCCTGTGGCTATATTAGTTTTCGGTGGAGATTATCGGAGCCTCACGTTCTGGATGCTCCCGGGCCCGGCATGCTTCATGAACTTCCTGAGGCTGATATCGGACGCGTAGGCCTCCCCCAGCCTCTTGGCGTGCTCTGACGGCATGCCCGACCTCTCGAGCTCCGAGACGAAGGTCCTCGAGGCCCTGTTCGCCCGGCCCTTGAGCCTCAGGTAGCTGACGCCCAGCCTGAGCGTGAGCATGGGGACCTTCGTCCCCAGGGTCGCCACCACTTTCGGTAAGTCAGGCTTCGTCTCGCGCTCAGTCATCGTCTTCCTTTCCCTCTTCGTCCTTCTCGAGCCTCTTCTTGAGCTTCTCCCTGACCTTCTTCTCGATGATCTCGTCGAGGTCGTCCCTGTCGGCCCCGCCGGCGGCGCCGCCCTTGACCGCGTTGGATATCAGCCCGCCGATGCTGAAGCTCGACATGAACTCCTGCGTCAGCTCGTAGGCCATCTTGTCGTCCATGCCCGCTTCCTTCATCGTCTTGTAGAACTCGGACACGGACTTGGCCATGTTCTGGGCGTTCTCGGTGTTGTACATCGTCTTCGTGATCGCCTCGATCAGCTTCGGTATCTCGGTCGACACGACGGAGAGTATCTCCTTCAGCTCCTCAGGGTCCTCGTAGTCCTTTCCCATTTCTCTTCACTTCTCCCGGCCCTTCTCGGGCCTTCTGAGAATAACATGCGGGGTATCGGTATATTACCCGAGCGGACAGAAGTGGCCGACGCTCAGTCACCCGGCCCCTTCCCCGTCCCGGGGCCGAGCCCGAGGAGCTCGTACCACTTCTTCACATAGCCCTCGCTGAGCCAGTACTCCCGGGAGCGCTCGGAGCCCTTCTCGACCACGACGCCCTTCTCCTGGAGCCCCTTGAGCCGCTCGCGCACGATCCTCCTCGACGCCGAGCCCCTCTTGTCCTTGAGCTTGTCCGTGATCTGCGTGATGTTCTGCCCGTCCCGCTCGAACAGTATCTTGACGATCTCCCTGGATATGTGGTCCTTGACGCCCGGCATCAGCAGGTCCGGGGATATCTCGCCGTACTTCTGGTACAGGTCTATGAGCCTGAAGTAGCTCGAGGATATCCTCTGGAACCGCTCCAGGTACTCCAGGAGCTGCGAGTATGGCCCCGAGACCATCCTCACGGACTCCTCGAGGCTGTCCATCTTCTCCGCCAGGGACTTTATCTGGTCCTTGACGTCCTCCTCGGGCATCGCCCGTTCGTATGCCTTGGGACGTATAACTCTTTTATTCGGGAACGTATAGGGCCCCACGCATGGCACTCGTGAACCCCTTCAAGGAGCTCGAGGGCGCCCCGAACGTGTACACGACCGGGCGGACGCTGATGACGGTGAACGCCGCGAGGGACAGGAACGTCTACGGTGAGCGCCTGGTGGAGTTCGGCGGGGTCCAGTACCGCTCGTGGGACCCCATGAGGTCCAAGCTGGCGGCGCTCATGCTCGCCGGCGGCAGGGACCTCGGCCTGGACAGGTCCAGCAGGGTGCTGTACCTCGGGGCGGCGTCAGGGACGACCGCGTCCCACGTGTCCGACGTCGCGTCGTCGGGGATCGTGTACTGCGTCGAGATATCCCCGCGCTCGTTCAGGGACCTCGTGGGCGTGTGCGAGTCCCGGGGGAACATGATACCCATCATGGCGGACGCGTCGAGGCCGGAGGAGTA
>JBFXGF010000028.1:0-10053 GCA_050178275.1 Thermoplasmata archaeon
GACGACCTTCTTGGCCCCCGAGGCCTTGATGACCTCGAGGTTCTTCCTCATCAGCTTCTGAAGCGCCGCCTCGTCCCCCGTCCAGTTCAGGTCGTGCCCGCAGCAGACCTCGTCGTTGCTGACGACCGGGACAACACCCGCCCTGTTCATAATCTTTACGACCGCCTGGGGTATGCCAGATAGGTTGAGCTTCCGCTCCTTGAATATGGCGTCGAAGTAGCCCGCGCAGCCCGTGAAGAAGAACACCTCGCCCTTGTCGGCGACCTTGAGGTCGGGCGTGACCCACCTGAGCCGGTCCTGCTTGAAGTCCCCGTGGGCCATGACCCTCATGACGCCCTGCATCAGGCCCCCCTGGGAGCACACGGGCTCGTTGTCGAGCGCCGCCGCCTCTCCCCTGAGGCCCCTTATGAAGCCCGAGTAGTCGACCTTGTACGGGCACATCGAGTTGCACTGCTCGCAGGTGACGCAGGTCCAGATGTCCTGGTCCGTGGACAGGTTGTCGACCTGCCCCTCAGTGGCCCTCAGGACGATGGTCCTGGGGGCGAAATCGGTGTTGTACTTCGCCACTGGGCACACGGTCGTGCACTTCCCGCACTCCACGCAGTCGAACGCGCCCGTGTCCTCTATGAGCTGGTCTATGCGCTTCTTGAGGGTGGCGGGGTCCTTCCTGACCTTCTTGACCCTCGGCATCGGGTTCGGCCCGAGCTTCCTTATCTGCTCGGTGAAGTCCTTCATCGTCGCGGCGAACTTCTGCCCCTCGGACGCCGAGATCCACTCGAGCCTCATGCGGTCCTTGCCGATCCCCAGCTGGTCGAGGACCTCCCTGACGACCTCCATCCGCTTCTCCGCCTCGACGTTCCCCGATATGTAGTGGCAGTCGCCAATGTGGCAGCCGGCCACGAGGACGCCGTCGGCGCCCAGCTCGAGCGCCCTGAGCACGAAGTACGGCTCGACCCTGCCCGAGCACATGACCCTTATCACGCGCGCGTTCGGGGGGTACTGCATCCTGCTGACCCCCGCGAGGTCGGCGCCCGCGTACGAGCACCAGTTGCAGCAGAACGCCACGATGTTCGGCTCGAATCGCTTCTCCTCGCTCACGCGTCCACCTCCTCGTCCTTCTCCGGGGCCAGGAGCGCCTCGAGCATGGTCATGATCTGGTCCGTCTTGAAGTGCTTCGGCCTGATCGCGCGGGCGCAGCACGCCACGGCGCAGGACCCGCAGCCCTTGCAGAGCGCCTCGTTGATCCGCGACTTGAACACACCGGGCGAGACCTCCTCGATCCTCGGGGCGCCGTACTCGCAGATCTCCTCGCACTTGCCGCACGCGATGCACTTGTCCGGGTCCACCTCGGACACGACGCCCTCGGCCTCGATGAACGGCTTCGAGAGGACGGTGTTGACCCTGGCGGCCGCCGCGAGCGCCTGCGAGATGCTCTCGTCTATGAGCCTGGGCGAGTGCGCCAGCCCGCACAGGAATATCCCGTCCGTGGCGAAGTCGACCGGCCTCAGCTTCATGTGCGCCTCGAGGAAGAAACCCTCGTTGGTGAGCGGGACCTTCAGGAGCTGGGCCAGCTCCTTGTTGTCGGGGTTCGGCCTCACGGCCGCGTTCAGGACGAGGTAGTCGGGCCTGATCGTCACGGTCTGCTCGATGAACTGCTCGTCCACCTCGACCACGAGCCCTCCACCCTCCTCCCTTACCCTGGGCGGGGCTGACGGGTCGTACCTGAGGAATATGACCCCGAGCCTCGCGGCCTCGTTGTAGTTCTCCTCCCTGAAGCCGTAGGTCCTGATGTCCCTGTACAGGATGTAGACGCTCGTCTCCGGGTGGTCCTGCTTGATCTTCATCGCGTTGGCCATCGCGGTCGAGCAGCATATCCTGGAGCAGTTGGGGTGCTCCTCGTCCCTAGAGCCCACGCACTGTATGATCACCACTCTCTCGGCCTTGAACCCCTTCTCGGAGATGATCTCCCCGAGGTCCGTCTGGCGTATGACCCCCGGGTTCTTGCCGAACAGGTACTCAGCGGGCTCGTACTCGACGGCGCCCGTCGCCACCACGATGGCGCCGTGCGCGACCTTCTCACCTCCCTTGAGGGTGGTCTCGAAGTTGCCGATGTACCCCTTGACCTCGGCCACGGAGTCGTTCATGTGGACCTTGATCCTGGGGTTGCCCCTGACCTCCTTCTCCAGGCTCCGGAAGGTCTCCTGCGGGTCGACCCCTATGAGGGTCCTGTGGATGCGCCTCAGATGCCCCCCGAGCTCCTTCTCCTTCTCGACCAGGTGGACGTCGAAGCCCGACTTGGCGATCTCGAGCGCGGCGGTCATGCCGCTCAGCCCCCCGCCTATCACGAGCGCCGCGTGCGTGACGGGTATCTTCGGCTGAGGCAGGGGTTCCAGCGTCGCGGCCTTCGCGGCCGCCATGCGGACGAGGTCCTTGGCCTTCCTGGTGGCCTCCTCCGGCTCGCGCCTGTGCACCCACGAGCACTGGTCCCTGATGTTGGCCATCTCGAACAGGTACTTGTTCAGGCCGGCCTCCTTGACAGTGTTCTGGAAGAGCGGCTCGTGCGTCCTGGGCGTGCAGCTCGCGACCACGACCCTGTTCAGGTCGTACTTCTCGATGGTCTCCCTGATCTTCTTCTGCGTGTCCTGGGAGCAGGTGTACAGGTTCTGCTCGGCGTACACGACGCCGGGAAGGGTCTTCGCGTACTCCATCACCTCGGGGACGTTCACGACGGAGCCGATGTTGATGCCGCAGTGGCAGACGAACACGCCGATCCTCGGCTCCTTGCCCGCGACATCCTTCTCGGCCGGGTACTCCTTCTTCGTCACGAGGGTGTCCCGCCCATCTGACAGGAGCGCCGCCGCCTTGCCCGCGGCCCCGCTGGCCTGGGCGATGGAGTCGGGTATGTCCTTGGGGCCTGAGAACGCCCCGCAAACGTAGATGCCGGGGACCGAGGTCTCCACGGGGGAGAGCTCGACGGTCTCGCAGAATCCGAACTTGTTGAGGTTGATGCCGAGTGCCTTTGCGACCGCGCCCGTCCCCTCAGGGGGGCGCGCGCCCGCCGCGAGCACCACGAGGTCGAAGACCTCGTCGGCTATGTCCGCCTCCTCGACGTAGCTGAGGATTATGTTCCCGGTCGCCGGGTCCTCCTGCAGCTTCGATATCCTGTTGTTCCTGAGCACGCGTACCCCGTACTCGTTCTCCGCGCGCATCAGGTACTCCTCGAACTCCTTCCCGAAGGCGCGAGTATCCATGAAGAATATGGCCGTGTCGAGTCCGGGCACGTGCTCCTTGCCTATGACCGCCTGCTTGAGCGCCGCCATGCAGCAGTATGACGAGCAGTAGGTGTTCCCCGTCTGCGCGTCCCTGGAGCCGACGCACTGGACGAACGCGATCTTCTTGGGCACGTCACCGTCGGACGGGCGTATCACGTGCCCCTCCGTCGGCCCGGACGCGCTCAGCATCCTCTCGAATTCGATGTTGCTCAGTACGTTCGCGTACACGCCATGGCCGTACTCAGCCTTCTTCGAGGCGTCGAAGACGTCGTATCCAGGGCTGAGGATGATCGAGCCGACCTCTATGACCTCTTCCTTGTCGGGCTTGTCGGAGTAGCTTATGGCCTTGGCCTCGCAGAACTTCTCGCATATTCCGCAGCCGATGCACAGCCCGCGGTCTATCGCGTACACCAGGGGCACCGCCTGCGGGAACGGCACGTATATGGCCTTCGCGGGCGCGAGGTCGCGGTCGAAGGCGTTCAGCCCCTCGACGGGGCAGTGCTCGGCGCACACGCCGCATCCAGTGCACTTGTCCTCGATTATGTACCTCGAGCGCCTCGAGAGCGTGACCTTGAAGTCCCCGGCCTTCCCCTCGACCTTCTTCAGGTCGGCGTTCGTGAGCATGGTGATGTTCTCGTGCCTGCCCGTCGCGACGAGCTTGGGGGACACGATGCACATGGCGCAGTCGTTCGTCGGAAAAGTCTTGTCCAGCTGGGCCATGGTCCCGCCTATGCTGAGCCCGGACTCGAGTATGTACACCTTGAACCCGGAGTCCGCCAGGTCGAGCGCGGCCTGTATGCCCGCGGGCCCGCCCCCGACCACGAGCACGGCCCCGACGGTCCTGTCCTCGGCCATCTCAGCCACCCTCCGGGTATATGGGCCCCAGCCTCTGGAGCTCGGCGACCATCTCCTTGACGACGGTCGCGAACTTCTGTCCCTCTGAGCCGGCTATCCATTCGATCCTGAACCTCTGCGGCTCGATGCCCGCGTCATCTAGGAACGACGACAGGAAGTCCCCGCGCATGGCGGCCTTCTCGTTCCCGTTGATGTAGTGGCAGTCGGCCGGGTGGCAGCCCGCGACCAGGACGCCGTCCGCCCCGAGCTCGAACGCCTTGAGCACGAAGGCGGGGTCAACCCTGCCCGAGCACATGACGCGCACGATCCTCACGTTCGGCGGGTACTGTATCCTAGTCGTACCCGCGAGGTCGGCGCCCGCGTACGAGCACCAGTTGCAGCAGAACGCGACTATCCTTGGCTCGTAGGTCGGCTCATCCTCCTGCGCCTGCTCCTTCTTCGCGTGGGTGGTCAAGCTCAGGACCCCCTGAGCTTCCTGAGCAGCGAGTGGGCCGACACGTGGTGCGTGTCGAAGCCCAGCGAGATCGGGTCTATGCCCATGGAGAGCGCCTGGAACTGGGACACGTGCATGACGGGTATCCCGTCCTTGGAGAAGGCCTTCTGCGCGTTGTCGAACTGGAGCAGGCAGAACGGGCAGCCGGTGACGATGCAGTCGGCCCCGACGGCGTTGATGTTCCTGCACTTGTCCTCCGTCAGGGAGTTCGCGAGGTCCACTACGTGGGACCTCACGCCCCCGCCGGCCCCGCAGCAGTCCAGCTTGTCCTCGTAGTCCACGCTCGTCGCGCCGCACGCCTCGACTATCCTGTCCAACAGGACCGGGTTGTTGGGGTCCTCGATGGTCTTGGTCTCGGTCGGCCTGAGGTAGTGGCAACCGTAGTGGACCGCGACCCTGATGTTCTTCAGCGGCCGCTTGACCTTCGCCGAGATGGCATCGATCCCGATGTCGTTCGCCATGAGGTCGATGTAATGCCTGACGGTGACTGGCTCGAACACCTTGCGCTTGCCCTCGGTCCTCTTGGGGACGCCGGTGTACTTCTTCCCAACCTGGGCCAGGACCCTGTTGACCTTGCCCATCTTCTTGGGGTCCTTGAGGTACTCGGCCGCCTTCATGAGCGACGTGAGGCAGCCGTTGCACACGGTCAGTATGTCGCTCCTCTCGTCCTGCGCGAGCACGAGGTTCCTGGCCGCGAGCAGCAGCCAGGTGTCCTTGTCCGTCGAGTAGAATATGCCCGGCACGGGGCAGCACGAGAACTCCGGGATGTCCTTCACGTCGAGGTCGAACCCTTCCTTCCCGCAGACCCACCTTACGGCGTACTCTATGCCAGGGTACCGGTTCGGGATGACGCATCCGAAGAAGTAGGCGTACGAGGTCAAGGCTTCACCTCCTCCTCGATGCCGATGAGCTCGTCGTACTTGGACGCGTGGACCAGGATGTTGATCTCCCTGAGGACCTTCTTGTACGCGGGGTCCAGCGAGTGGATGTCCTCCAGGCCCAGCTCCCTCCTGATCTTGTTGACCTCCTCGTCCGGCTTGACGCTCTGGCCGTATCTGACGAGGTTCGTGGCCGCGACCTTGATGAACGGCGGTATGACGCCCTCGCGGACAGCGATGTGCCTCAGTGCGATCATGACCTCGGCGGGGTTGAGGTCCGCGGGGCAGTGCTCGTAACACCTGTAGCATGTCGCGCAGACCCACCTGGTGCCCAGGGTGAAGGTCTTCAGTCCGAACTGGCAGTACTTCATGATGCTACGGGTCTTGTAGTCGATCTTGAGGCTTATCGGGCACACGCCCGTGCAGTTGCCGCACTGGAGGCAGGTCATGACGTCCTTGCCGCTGTACTTCTTGATCTCCTTCGCGAAGTCAGGGTCCAGCTGCGACTCGTCTATGACCTTCTCCTCGACGAGCTCTTCCTTGAGCCCGCTGATGAAGGTCTTCTCGACCTCTCCCATCCTCACGCACCCTCCTCTGCATTCCTCTTGGCGGTCTTCCCCCGGCCGTTGGGCGAGAGCGCCGCCACGAGCTCGGAACATATCTGATCGTCAGTGAACTGGGTGGCGGTGATGGCGTTCTGCGGGCACGAGGCGGCGCAGGTGCCGCAGCCGTGGCAGAGCGCCTCGACAATCCTCGCCCTTGTCCTGCCCTCCTCGGTCTGGTAAAGCTCGGGAGCCCCGTAGGGGCACACCTCGGCGCACAGCCCGCACCCGACGCAGAGCGACTCGTCTATCTGGACGGTGAGGGGCTCGATCTTGACCTTGCCGGAGAACATGATGGCGGCCGCGGACGCCGCCGCCGCCTTGGCCTGGGCCACGGAGTCGGGTATGTCCTTGGGCGCCTGCGCGCACCCCGCCAGGAACACGCCGTCGGTGGCGGTGTCGACCGGCCTCAGCTTGGGATGCGCCTCCGCGAAGAACCCGTCCGAGCTCACCGGGAGGCTGAGTATCTTCCCTATCCTCCTGCTGCCCTCGGAGGGCAGCAGCCCCACGGAGAGCACGATGAGGTCGAAGTTCCTCTCAGTGATCTTGTTGAGCAGCGTCTCCTCGGCCCTGATCATGATGCTCTTGGTCTCAGGGTCCTCGCTCAGCTTCGCGGGCCTCCCGCGTATGAACTCGACCCCGAACTCCTCCCTGACCCTGTGGTAGAGCTCCTCGAAGCCCTTCCCGAACGCGCGGATGTCGTTGTAGTACACGGCTATCTCCGTGTCTGGCTCGTGCTCCTTGATGATCTGGGCGTTCTTGATGGCGTACATGCAGCAGACCCGGGAGCAGTAGTTCCTGTCGATCTTCTTGTTCCTCGAGCCGACGCACTGGATGAACGCGACGCGCTTCGGCGTCTTCTTGTCCGAGGGCCGAATGAGGTGCCCGCCGGTGGGGCCGGACGCGTTCAGGAGCCTCTCCAGCTCGAGCGCGGTGATGACGTTGTCGTACTCCCAGTACTTGTAGACGCCCTTCCTCATGGGCGTGTAGGTCTCGAACCCGGTCGCCACGATGATCGTCCCGACCTTGAGGTCGAGGACCTCATCCTCCATCTTGTGGTCTATGGCGTTGTTCGCGCACTCCTTCACGCAGAGCAGGCACTTGCCGTTCTTGAAGTGCAGGCAGTTGTCCCTGTCGATGGTGTACTTGAGCGGGACGGCCTGGGGGAACGGCACGTATATGGCCTTCCTCTTGCCGAAGCCCATGTCGAACTCGTTCTCCACCTTGACGGGGCACACCTCGGCGCAGACCCCGCACCCGACGCACTTGTCCTCGTGGACGAACCTGGCCTTGCGCCGGACCTTGACCTCGTAGTTGCCGATGTACCCCTTGACCTCTTCGACCTCTGAATATGACAGCAACGTGATGTTCGGGTGCCTGGCCAGCTCGACCATCTTGGGGGCGAGTATGCAGATCGCGCAGTCGCCCGTCGGGAATGTCTTGTCCAGCTGGGCCATGACCCCGCCTATGCTCGGCTTCGACTCGACCAGGTACACCTTGAACCCCATGTTCGCGAGGTCCAACGACGCCTGGATGCCCGCGACACCGCCGCCCACGACCAAAGTCTTCGGCTCGACGGGCACCTCCCTCGCCTCCAGGGGCGTCAGCCTCGCGGCCTTGGACACCCCCATGCGGACGAGGTCGACCGCCTTCTGGGTCGCCCTCTCCTTCTCCTGGTTATGGACCCAGGAGCACTGCTCCCGGATGTTGACCATGTGGAGGACATAGGGGTTCAGGCCAGCCCTCTGGATGCACGCCCTGAAGGTCGGCTCGTGCATCCTGGGGGAGCACGACGCGATGACGACCCTGTCCACATTCGCCTCTTTGATCGTCTTGACGATCTCGTCCTGGCCGAGGTCGGAGCAGGTGTACTTGTTGTCCCTCGCCACGACGACGCCCGGCATCCTCGAGGCTTCCTCGGTTACCTTGGGGCAGTCCACGACGCCAGCGATGTTGCTGCCGCAGTGGCATACGAAAACGCCAATCCTAGGCGTGGTCGACTTGGTCTCAGCTGTTGGTGGCGTGCTTGTCACAGGATCCTTCTTCAGAGGTTCGGGCGACCCCATGGTTCCCCCTCCTCCTCGACTCATCGTGTCGAAGTGCTCAACGGCCCGAGTGACCCCGCGAAAGGACGCCGTTTCCCACCGACTGGCGCTCCCACTCGGCCCAGGTGTTGGATGATTGCAGATAATAAAGAAGTGCTTAATATAGGTTTCGATATGCGTCTTTCGAAAAACGCAGTATGGTGGGCGACTTTCGTTAAGTCGCCCTAGGGTAATCGCAGTTTCTATTTCAGATAAGCGCCGGTAATTTCGAAAATCGTGTAATCGGCGTTTCTCGTTGCGCCCTTTCGGAGGGGATAGCTCTCGGATAGGGTGAAAGGGCTCCCCTCTAAAGATGTTTCGCTGGGGACGCGTGCATGGAGGGTGGTCCCGAAGACGACATTCGGGCGTTACGCCCGTAAGGCGGGCAGGCCATATCGCCGTCGCGCGAGGCTCAGCGGCCCCTCTTCCTGTACTTGTAGGCTATGCAGCAGCTCCCTTCCCTGGACACCATGCACGGCCCCATGGGTGTCTCGGGCGTGCACGCGGTCCCGAACAGCGGGCATTCCTCGCTGGTCAGGATGCCCCTGAGCATCTCGCCGCATCTGCACCCCTCGTCCTCGCCGTACTCCTTCTCCTCGACCGGTCTGAGGACGTCCTCGAACCTCTTCCTCGCGTCGCGCTCCTCGAACCTGCGCCTTAGCGCGAGCCCGCTCCCAGGGATGACCGGGAAACCTCTCCAGATGACGTCGGACGGCTCGAACACATCGTCGATCGCCTTGACCGCGCTCGGGTTACCGTCCGCGTGCACGACCCTGGAGTACTCGTTCTCGACCTCGGCCCTGCCCTCCTTGACCTGGCGCGCGATCATGTATACGCCCATCATCATGTCGAGCGGCTCGAACCCCGCGACCACCTGCGGCATGTTGTACTGCTTCGAGAGGAACTCGTAGGGCCTCGTCCCTATGATGGCGCTGACATGTCCTGGCTCTATCATGCCCTGAAGCCGGACCTCGCCCATGCCCGCGATGGCGGCGAGGGCGGGTGGCACGGTCCTGTGACAGCTTATGACTGAGAAGTTCTCGGGAGGGTCTGACAGCAGCGCGGAGGCCGTCGTCGGCGCGGTCGTCTCGAAACCTATCCCCATGAAGACGACCTCGTCGCGCGTTCTCTTCGCGAGCGCGACAGCGTCGTCCACGCCGAACACGACCCGTACATCCGCTCCTTCGGCCTTCGCGTCGTTCAGGGAGCCGTTCTCCCCCGGCACCCTCATGACGTCCCCGAAGGCCGTGACCGTCACACCGGCCCTGGCAAGGGCCAGGACCTCCTCGATCTCCTTGGGGGGAGTGACGCAAACAGGGCACCCAGGCCCCTGCCTTATGTCCACGCCGACACGCAGTAACTCGGTGTCCAGCCCGGACTTCATCAAGGTGTCCTGGTGGGTCCCGCATACGTGCATGAGCGTCAGGTCGAGGTCCATGGCCTCGAGTTTGTCCATGACCTTCCTGGCGGTCTCCCTGTCCCTGAGCTTATACGTCCGGGACCACCGCCCTGAGGTTCTTCACGGTGCACTCCCTTCCGCCGACGACCCTGGCGAGCTTCCCGCACTTGGGGCACTCGAGGATCGGCACGGAGCTGTGAGGCATGTCATCCGGAAGGGACATGTCGCCCCTGAACCCGCAGTCGCATTCTATGACCCCCTTGATGGGGACGATCGTGAGTATCGAGCCGCTCAGGATGGTGTTCTTGGTCAGGATCTCATACGCGAACCTGAGCTGCTCATCGCCCAGCATCGTGAACTCGCCGAGCTCGAGGATGACCTCCTCGACCTTGGTCGCGTTCCACTTCTTCGCCTCCTCGATTATCCCCTCGATCATCTGGCTCATGACGGAGAACTCGTGCATGACCTAA
>JBFXGF010000029.1:0-9982 GCA_050178275.1 Thermoplasmata archaeon
CAAGGAGGGCGCGGGCGTCGTCACCACCCGAGGGGACGTGCACTATGTCGTGACGGAGTACGGCGCGGCCTACCTGCACGGGAGGAACATCCGGGAGAGGGCCATGGCGCTCATCAACATCGCCCATCCGAAGTTCCGCAACCAGCTGCTCGAGGACGCGAAGAAGTTGCACTACATCTATGACGACCAGAAGCTCTCCCCGGCCACGACCATCTATCCGGAGGAGTACGAGAGCACGATGGCCGTGAAGGACGGGACCCCGCTCGCCGTGCGCCCGATCAAGCCGACTGACGAGGAGCTGCTGAGCGACATGTTCTACGACCTCAGCGACCAGACCATCATCAACAGGTTCTTCAGCATGCTCAAGTCGATGCCACACCGCAAGCTGCAGGAGTTCTGCGTGATCGACTACCAGAGCGAGATGTCCCTGGTGGTCCTGCACGGGAAGCGCCCGAAGCGGAAGATGGTGGGCCTGGGGAGCTATCACTTGAACCCGTCCACCAAGCGCGCGGAGATAGCGTTCCTGGTCGCGGACGCGTGGCAGGGTCGCGGGATAGGCACGTACCTCATGCAGGAACTCGTCAAGATCGCGAGAGTGAAGAGGATACGCGGCCTGACGGCCGAGGTTCTAAGGGACAACCTGGCGATGATCGCCCTGATGCACAAGGCGGGGGTCCCCCCGAAGTCCACGATCGTCAACGGCAGTTACCTTTTCACGATGGACTTCGAGGATTGATTATCTAGCCGGAGCGGGATTATCCCCGGGGTCTGCACATGAAACTGCTCGGCGGCCATGTCTCGGTGTCCGGTGGAGTGAGCAACGCTCCGGAACGGGCGCGCGCGGCGACCTGCGACTGCATGCAGATATTCTCGAAGAACCAGATGCAGTGGCAGTCGAAGGCCCTGGACCTGGACGACGCTGAGCGGTACAAGGCGAACATGGCGGCGCAGGACATCAAGGAGACGATCATCCACGACTCGTACCTGATCAACCTGGGCAGCCCGGACAAGGCGCTCCTGAAGAGGTCGCGCGAGGCGTTCCTGGACGAGGTCGCGCGCGCGGGACACCTCGGTGTGAGGAACCTGATATTCCACCCGGGGGCGCACATGGGGGCCGGGGAGCAGGCGGGCCTGAAACGCGTCGCTGACTCCTTGAACTGGGTCAGGAGGGAGTCGGGGACGACGGATGTGTGCTTCGTGCTCGAGATCACCGCCGGCCAGGGCACGGTCCTCGGTCACTCGTTCGAGCAGCTCGCGAAGGTCCTGGACATGCTCGACGACCAGACGGGCGCGGGCGTGTGCTTCGACACGTGCCACGCGTACGCCGCGGGCTACGATGTCAAGTCCAGGGACGGCTACGATAGGACATTCGAGCTCTTCGACGACGTCCTCGGTGTCGAGAGGATGAGGGCGATGCACCTGAACGATTCGAAGGGCAAGCAGGGCTCGCACCTAGACAGGCACGCTCAGATAGGCGAGGGCTTCCTGGGCCTGGAGTGTTTCGAGCACTTCATGAACGATGACAGGTGGGACGGCATCCCGATGGTGCTCGAGACACCAGAAGGGGAGAAGCGGTACCGGCAGGAACTCAAGGTCCTGCGGTCACTTGTCAAGGATTGATGCCTTTAAGCTCGAGGCCGACCTTCTCGACGACGTCGATGTCCCCGGGGGGCATGACGCTCTGGACCTCCTCTATGGGCACCTGAAGCTCCTCCGCGAGGAGCTTCGCGAAGCGGTTCTTGTCCAATTCCCCCGGCCTCAGGACCGCGTACTTCTTGGAGGCCGTCTTCACGGCTGACTCGGGGCCACACATGACCTTCCGCTCGCCCTCGTGCTCGATCTCGCCTATCCCGAGCCTGATGCTCAGCTTGTCCGAGTAGTTCCTCTTGCCCCTGATGACGAACGCGCCCTTCGCGAGGAACTCCCCGCTCTGCGGGGTCTTGCTCACCTGCTCCGGGAGCACCCAGTACCCGCTCGCGGAGCCTATCTTGGCGTTCCAGGCTTTCGACGTGGCGACGGCGAACTCGCACGCCTCGTGCAGGGTCGTCTCGGTCGCGCCCTCGCGCATCTTCACGACCACGCTCGGCGCGCCATGCATATCGGCGTGGGCGTACCGGTCCCCCGCGTCGAGGTGCTTCTTGACGAGCATGTCATTGCTCTTCGCGTCCTTCCCGCCGAGGACGATCACGCCCTCGCTGGATATGAACCACCTGAATCTCTCGAACCAGAACCGCTTGGTCGGCTTGAGGACCTTCCTATCGCGCTTCTCGGCCTCCTTGCGCGCAGTCCCGTCGATATCGGCCCTGGTCTCTCCGATCACGTTCAGCACGCCCTCGAGTTTCCTCCTCGCCTTCTTCGAGTCCTCGTAGTACCTGCGCGCGTTGGACTCCACTGTGCCCTTGACATCCAGCGTGTAGGCGAGGTCTCCGATGCGCGCGGTCAGGAGGGCCTTCCTCGGGTCGTAGCCGACGAACCCGGGCAGGCCGTCCATCGCCTCGTGTCCCTCGGCCATCTTCCTGGCCTTGGAGATGATCTTGTCGACTTCGGGGTACCTCGCGAACAGCTCGTCCCCCGCCTTCTGCGCCGCCACAGCCTCGTCCTGCAGCTTTATGACCGCGGCCTCCTGCTGCGCGGCCCGCCTCTTCAGTTTCTCGAACTCCCTCACGCCTTCCTTCGGCTTCTCCTTCTTGGTCGCTGGCTTCTTGGACACGTACTCCTCCACGGCCTCCGAGAAGGAGCCGAACTCCTGGGCTTCCATGGCGGCGTACGTCCCCATCGCGACGGGCACCACGTCTTCAGGGACCCCGTCCTTGCTGATGAGATAACCCTTCCTGGACGCGGCCGCGTCCGCCATCATCCTCCTGATCGCGTCCAGGACCGTGGCCGCCTGGGCCTCGCTCAATTCCGCCGCTCTCGAGTCCGGCGCGAGCCCGGTCCTCGAGCACAGCTCCTCGCTGTACCTTCCGCCGATGTTCAACTTCGTGGCCAGGGTTCGCACGAGGTCTGAGTCAGAGGACCTGAGCACATCGAGCAGCCCGGGGACGTCCATCTTGCCGGGGTCGGGCACGGGCGGCGCGTGGACGAACGGCTTCTTCGCCTTCACGTCCCTGTGCTTCCAGGTGTGGCTCGTCAGGGGCTGGATGATGATCCCGTCCTTCACGAGTATGACATTGCCCTCCGCGAAGAGCTCGAGGACGAGTTCGAATGTCTCCTCCTTCTCGAGCGTGAGTATGACGACCCTGTCGAACCCCTGCTGCCGGACGCCCGCTATGCGGGCATTCGCGACCCTCTTCCTGAGCATCATGGCGAAATCGGAGGGCTGCTGGGGCATGTCCCGGGACCTTTTGGAGACGTAGAGCCACTTGCCGACGCGGAAGTGGAGGAACTCCTTGCCCTCTCCTCCCCCCCTGATGGACAGTATGAGGTGGTCCCAGCGGGGATGGTAGACCTTGTCCAGGTGCCAGCCTAAGCGCTGCTGGAGCTCCGCGACCACGGCCATCACATCGAAGCTGCTCAACGCCTCCTTCATGGCGTCCGACAGATGCCCAGGTACGATAATAAATGATGCTACTCCCCGCGCCCGGGGAGTGCTGGCGCGCCCGTGCCGTCAACAACCTTTTAATACGCAAGGCAAGATGACTTGCGACCTAGCAGGATGCCACTGTGGCTTAGGGGTATAGCGACGCCTTGGTAAGGCGTAGGTCGAGGGTTCAATTCCCTCCAGTGGCTCCATACAATTCTTGCGTATCTCAGATACGACAACCGTATTCCGGGCCCACGATTTCGCCGGAAGTCGAACAGCAGGAAACCGCTAGGCCATCAACCTTCAAGTATCACATGGTGTTTCTTAGATTGTACACGCGGCAGTCGTAGAGGACGTGACCCATGAAACAGACCATTCCTGAGGCCGTGATGGTGCACAGCGGGGACCCGAAGAGCAGGCAATCCGTCGCTCGCCAGGCCGGCAAGATGCTCGACAAGCGCAGGATAGGCCTCGTGCTCGGCCCGCTCATATTCCTCCTCCTGGCGCTGATGCCAGTCCCGGATTCCATGGCCGAGGTCGTGTCCGACATCAACTCGGACTCGGGCTCGGACATGACCTCCAGGGCGCCGCAGATCGCACTCGGAACGCTCCTGTGGGTCCTCGTCTGGTGGGTCACCGAGTGCGTCCCGCTCGGCATCGCGGCCCTCCTGCCGCCCATCATCTTCTCGATGACCAGGATAGTCACCTGGAAGACCGCCCTCACGTCGTTCACCGACCCCATCATATGGATATTCATGGCGGGGTTCGTGCTCGCCGCCGCGTTCCGCAAGTGGGACCTGGACCGGAGGATAGCCATCAAGCTCGGGCTGCTGTACAAGGGCAGCAACCCAATGATCGCGGCGTTCTTCGTGGCGTCCCTGCCGGTGTTCATACTCACGCTCACGGGGTCCATAACCGCGTCCACCGCGGTCGTGTTCCCGTTCCTCATAGCCTACCTCTCGATGGCCGGTGTCAAGTCCGGCAGCCGTTACAGCGAGGCGACCATGCTCGTCCTCGCCCAGGCGGCGACCGCGGGGGCGATGCTCCTCCTCATCAGCACGCCCCCGAACCTGATCGCGAAGAACACCGCCTTGGAGTACGCGGCCGCGGACCTGACGTTCCTCGACTGGCTAGTAGTCGGCACGCCACACGCGATGATCGGCCTGTTCGTCAGCTGGATTGTCGTCTTCAAGGTGATTAAGCCTGGTGAGAAGACGATTGCCGCAGACAAGACCAAGATGGTCGCGGTGTCAAAGCAACTGGGCCGGATGAGCAAGGGGGAGAAGGTCGTCGCAGGCCTGCTCCTGCTCGCCGTGAGCCTGTGGATATTCCCGTCCGTGGTCAAGATACTGGCCCAATCGTTCCCCGGCCTCCAGGGCTTCTCCAGCGACCTGTCCTTCATCATGCCGGAGGCGATGCCAGCGGTGCTCGTGATACTGCTCGCGGGTCTCATCCGTGTCCGAGGGGAACCTCTTCTGAAATGGGACGAGATCGCCAAGGGCATCGACTGGAACGTGGTCTTCCTGTTCGGCGGCGGCATCGCTCTCGGGATCGGGCTGGCGAACAGCGGGTTCGCCACCTGGCTCGCGGACGGGGTGGCGGCGTCCATGGGTGAGAACCCCAGTGCGTGGGCCATCTACGCGATGTCGTGCCTGTTGGGCTTCGTGCTCACGTACGCCGCGTCTAACACGGCGGCGGCCCTGATATCCTGCCCCATCGCGGCGACGCTCGCTCTGGGAGCCGGCCTCTCGGGTGCCGACCTGCTCGCTCCAATCATAGGCGCTGGGCTCGCGTGCTCCATATCGAGCGCGATACCGTCCACGACCCCGCCGATGGCAATCGTGTACAGCTCCGGTTACGTCAAGATATGGACCATGTTCAAGGTCGGCATAGTCTCGGATTTGATTCGGCTCGCGGCGTTGGTCGTGCTCGGGCCGCTCTTCGTCAGCCTGCTCGCGTGAGATTCGAGCGCCTGGCGCGCGTCGACGCGCGCGCGCCCGGCCAGGCGTGCAGGCGTGGCATCACATCTCAATCTACAGTGTTATATAGCGATGTGCGCCAAGTGTACGTGGGGATGCGTAATGCCACGAAGTATCATCGAGGACGCACTGGGTCTCAAGACGCCCGCTGAGGAAATGGTCGACGGCCAGCCGCCAGCTGAGAAGTCCGAGGAGGACATGGAGATCGAGAGGATAGCCGAAGGCCTCAACGTGTGCATCAAACTCGTAGGCTGTGGGGGCGCTGGCTCCAACACGGTCAACAGGTTCTTCGAGCAGGGCGTCTCGGGGGTGCAGACGCTCGCCATCAACACAGACGCCAAGCACCTGCTGTCGGTCAAGGCCGGCAGGAAGCTGCTAATCGGCAAGACGCTCACTAGGGGCCTGGGCGCGGGGGCGAGGCCCGAGGTCGGGGAGCGAGCCGCAATGGAGAACGAGTCCGAGCTCAAGGACTTCGTCAAGGGCTCCCAGATAGTCTTCGTGACGGCTGGCATGGGCGGCGGAACTGGCACTAGCAGCTCGTTCGTCGTGTCCCGTCTCGCGAGGGAGGCCAAGGCCCTCACGGTCGGCGTCATCACACTCCCGTTCAGGTCCGAGGGCGAGATGCGCATGGAGAACGCCACGGAGGGGCTGTCCAGGCTCGCGAAGGTGTGCGACACCACGATCGTGATACCCAACGACACCCTCCTGGAGCTGGTCCCCAACCTGCCCGTGCAGGCCGCGTTCAAGGTCGCGGACGAACTGCTGCTGCAGACCATCTGCGGGCTCACGGAGATGCTCACCCGGGCCGGACTGGTCAACGTGGACTATGCCGACCTGCGCACGATACTGGATGAGGGCGGCGTGTCGCTGATCGGTGTCGGTGAGTCCGAGGGCGCGCCCATGGACCGGATGGAGGAGGCCGTGCGCGAGTCACTCACCTCTCCCCTGCTCGGAAGCATAGACCTCAGGGACGCGAAGGGCGCGCTTGTGAGGGTCGTCGGCGGTCCCGACATGACCATAGAGGAGGCCGCCAAGGCCGCGGAGCTCATATCTGGCAAGTTGAGGCCGGACGGGCGTTTGATATGGGGCTGCACCCTCGAGAAGGGCATGGAGGGCAAGGTCAAGATACTCCTGATAGCGACGGGCGCGAGGTCACAATACGTCCTCCTACGCGACGGCACTGAGCCCGTGATGCAGAAGACCAGCCAGGACTACCGTGGATCGGTCAATGTGCCGTCGCGCATACACCCGGACGACGACGCGTCGTTCTTCGCCCGGTGACGTTCAGAAATTCAGGAGCACGTTCGACACCGCTCCCATGACCATGGCCAACGTGATCGAGCCAGCGGTGACCAAGGCCGTGCTCTTCGCGCCGAACTCCTTCATCATGACCGCGAAAGCGGCAAGGCATGGCATGAAGACGGCCATGACGAGGGCGAAGGTGAACATCTGCTCAGGGCTGAGGTGCAGCGCGAGGTTGCTGGTGCCGAACAGTACCATGAGCATCTGGAGCGCCATCTCCTTCCTCAGGATGCCGAACACGAGCGCGACGACGGTTATCCCCGGAAGGCCCAGGACCGCCATCATGAAACCCTCGGACGGGTCGATGAGCTTCTGGAGGATGTCCTCGGCCATCAGTATCTCGAGGACTATGCTCCCGGCCAGCAGCAACGGGAAGGCGATCGTGAGAAATTCCTTGACCCTGAGGTAAGTCTTCCTCAGGACCTCCGAGGCGGACGGAGACCGCAGATCAGGTATCTCCACGAACAGCCCTGTCGGCTCGAACTTGATGGTCTTATGCATGACGAAGCCGAGGAGGACCAGTGTCGCGCCGAGGATGATGTAGATCATAAGCGCCCACATGACCCCGGCGTAGTTGCCGACCGTGCCTATGATGATGGCCGTCTGCGCAGAGCACGGCACCGCTATGGTGATGAGGGTTGCCAGGATCAGCCTCTCCCTCTTCGACCCCATCGCCCTCGTGGCCAGTATCGCGGGGACGTTGCACCCGAACCCGACCACTATCGGTATGACCGCCCTCCCGTGAAGGCCGAGCCTGTGCATCACGCCGTCCAGCAGCGACACCACCCTCACGAGATACCCGGTGTCTTCGAGCAGGGCCAGCATGATGTAGAACACCAGTATGTACGGGATCACGAGCGCGAGCATCGCCTCGACGCTGAGATAGACCCCCTCCGCGGCGCCTTTGGCGATGTCATTCGGCAACCCATCCTTGAAATCCTCGAACGGTCCGCGGACGGTGTCCGTATAGGCCCCCACCAGGAACCCCTCGAGCGCCCCGCCGGCGAACACGAGGACGAGGAAGACTGAGGCGAGCACGGCGATCAGGATCGGGATGCCGGTGATCGGCCTGAGGGTGAGGTCGGAGATCAACCCCTCCTCCTTCTTCCTTCCCTCGGACTCCCGCACGACCTCGGTGACTATCCTCCCGGCCTCGCCGAACCTATCCCTCTCGATGTGCACGACGATGTCCTCGCCGTGCTCCTCAGCGAACTCACGTCTCATCACCTCCGAGGCCTTCACGGCCTCGGGGTCCGCCTTCTCCACCACCCTCCTGTCGCCCGTGAGGAGCCTGAGGGAGACAGCCCGGAGGGGCATCGGCCAGTCCTCCTGGCGCAGCATCTCGGAGAGCCTTCCGATCATGCCCTCGATGTGCGAATCGTATCTGACCTTGAACTTGCTCTTACCCCTGAGCTGGACCGACGTGAACAGGAGCGAGTCTATCCCCTCGCCCTTGGTCGCGACCGTCGGGATCGCGGGTATCATCAGTATGCGCTCAAGCCTGGCCACATCCACATCCCTGCCGCTCTTGCGCATCACGTCGTACATGTTGAGCGACGCGACCACGTGGTAGCCGGACTCTATCAACTCGAAGAGCAACACCAGGTTTCTCTCCAGCCTCGTGCTGTCCAGGACCGCGATGACAGTGTCAGGCCGTCTCTCGAAGAGCAGGTTCGTCGCGACCCGCTCGTCGTCCGTGTTGCCCGCGAGCGTGTAAGTGCCAGGGAGGTCGATGACGTTTATCGTGGAGCCCATGAACTTGGCCTGGCCCTCGAAGAACTCCACGGTCGTGCCAGGGTAGTTGGAGCTGATCACACCGACGCCGGTGAACCTGCTGAAGATGACGCTCTTGCCGACGTTCGGGTTCCCAGCCAGGGCGATCTCCATGCCGAATCCTCCTCAGGCCCTGACCATGTGGAGGGCGCTCCCAATCTCCCTCGCGAGGGCGATCTTCGTCCCCTTCAGGGAGACGATTATGGGTCCTCCCATTGGAACCTTCTTCTCGATCCTGACCTCGCTCCCCGGGACGAACCCCATCGCGAGTATGCGGCACAGTTCGTCCTGGTCCTTTGACGCCAGGTGTGAGACCTTCCCGACATCGCCTTCGCCGAGGTCGAGCAGCGAGACCGTCTCTTTGGTGCACTTCTCGCACGCGATGCCGCGCTCGCACTTCGGGATCTGCTTCCCGTGCGGGCACTCGGAAGGACGGTTCAACATCCTGCACAGCTGCCTCTCGGCGTCATCCGTCAGCACGTGTTCCATCTTGCAGGCCTGCGCGTGCCGTTCCTTCCCCTTGATGCCGCAGAGGTCGTTGAGGAACCGCTCCAAGAGCCGGTGCTTCCTGGTCACCTGCCTCGCTATCTTGAGCCCCTTGGGCTTGAGGGCGACTCCATGGTACCGCTCGTGCCTCACGTATCCCTGCTTGGACAGCCTCTGCACCATCTCCGTCACGGAGGCGGGCGTGACCTTCATCGCCTTCGCGATGTCGGAGGTCTTGGCGACCCCTCCCTCCTCGGTGAGGCCGTAGATGATCTTCAGGTACTGCTCGGCGATCTCAGTGACCATCGGGCAGGAGTTAGGCTAACCTAAATTATATACTTTCGCCCGCGACCCGCCGAACTCTTGGCCGGCGACTCACTTGATCGAGTCCAAATACCTCTTGAAGGGGTAGGATTTGAGCTTGATCTCCACCTCTCCGGGGGGAGGGTAATCCTCCTCATACTCCTCCTTCGCGATGGAGAGCGCCTCATCCGTCAGTCTGTCGGCCTTGAGCCCGTAGTTCTCGCGAAGCCATGTCTCGAAGTCCCACCTCATGTGGTCACCAGCAGGGTGGATTGTGCGCGGAGCGGATAAGCGTGTTCCCTGAGGGGTTCACGCTTTCGCTATCAGCGCCATCATCCTCTTGTGTATCTCCGACATGGCCCGGGTCGCGGGGCTGTCCACGCCTTCCCCGGCGGTCTTCCCCTCCGCCATCGTCCTGACCAATACGTCATCGTACGGGATCCTTCCGAGCAAGTGCGCCCCGGCGGCCGCGGCGCGCTCCTCGATGAGCTCGGTGAGGTCCAGGTTGATGTCCGCTTTGTTCGTCACCAGGCCGGTTGTGATCTCGAACCCTTTGGCGAGCTCCAGTATCCTCTGCGCGTCGCTCAGGCCGGACTCGGTGGGCTCGGTGACTATC
>JBFXGF010000030.1:0-9833 GCA_050178275.1 Thermoplasmata archaeon
CTGGAGATCGTCTCGGTGGCGTGGCTGATAGCCGCGTCGTTCTTCCTGTACAGGTCCCTGATGTCGACCAGGGTCGCGGCCGCCCTCAGGGACGAGTTCAGGGTCAAGGGCAGGATAGAGTACATCGACATGGACGAGTCGAAGGTGTTCAAGTCCGAGCGGTACGGCCTGTCCGGACGCCCGGACTATGTCATCAGGCTCGCCGACAACATCATACCCGTCGAGGAGAAGAAGGGGCGGACGCCGCAGGGCCCCCTGTTCTCGCACATACTCCAGGTGGCCGCCTACTGCCTGCTCATAGAGGACACCATGGGGAAGGCCCCGCCGTACGGCCTGCTGAAGTACCCCGAGAGGGAGGACGAGATCGAGTACAACGAGGACCTGAAGAAGGTGCTCGTGGGCAAGCTCGGCGAGATCAGGGACGCCATGGCCTCGGGGGAGGCGCACAGGAACCACGACAGGCCTGGAAAGTGCGTCCACTGCTCGAGAAGGGATGTGTGCCCCGAGAGGCTCGCGTGAGCGTCAGTCCACGGTGACCGTCTTCGCTATGTTCCTGGGCTTGTCTATCGGGCAGCCGCGCTCCCTGGCGAGATAATACGAGAACAGCTGCAGCGCGACGACGACGGGGACCGGGGAGAACAGCGGGGGTATCTCGCGGATGTATATGACGTCGTCGGCGTACTTCTCCAGCTCCGTGTCCCCCTCGAACCCGACCGCTATGACCGGGCTCCCCCTGGCCGAGACCTCGCTTATGTTCCCCAGCATCTTGTCGTACGTGTGGTCCTTGACGGCGATCGCCACGACCGGCGAGTCCTTCGAGATCAGCGCCAAGGGCCCATGCTTCAGCTCGCCCGCGGGGTAGCCCTCGCCGTGTATGTAGGATATCTCCTTCGTCTTCAGGGCGCCCTCGAGCGCCACCGGGTAGTTGATGTTCCTGCCGATGAAGAACATGTCCCTCGCGGCGTGGTACTTCTTCGCCAGCGCCTCGATCTCCGGGGCCTTGTTGAGCACGTCCTGGACCGCCCTCGGGAGGCTACGCAGCTGGCCTATCACGGCCCGCTTGGCGAGCGCGCTCAGGGCCTTGCTCTGGGTGCCCAGGTCCATGGCCAGTATGTACAGCGCCACCAGCTGGGTCACGAACGTCTTGGTGGCCGCGACCCCGATCTCGGGGCCGGCCCGGGTGTATATGACATGGTCGACCTCCCTCGTGATCGCCGAGCCCATGACGTTGGCGATGGCGACCGTCCTGTTGCCGCGCTTCCTCGCCTCCCTCGCGGCGGCCATCGTGTCCAGCGTCTCGCCGCTCTGGGTCACCAGCACTATGAGCGGGTTCTCGCGGGGCGCGGACGAGTACCTGTACTCCGACGATATCTGGACCGTCGTGGGCACCTTGGCCAGCTCCTCGATGATGTACTTGCCCACGAGGCCCGCGTGGTACGACGTGCCGCACGCGACCACCTTCACGCTCGAGAACGCCCCGCTCGCGAAGAACGGCTCCGCGTCGAGGCTCTCGACCCTCCCGAGGAGGGAGTCGTGTATCGCGCTCGGCTGCTCGTAGATCTCCTTGAGCATGAAGTGCGGGTACCCGCCCTTCTCCGCGTCCTCGAGGTTCCACGCGACCTTCTGCGGCTCCCTCTGGACGTCGTTCCCGCCAGCGTCGACTATCCGGACGGAGTCCTTCGTGACCCTCACGACCTCCCCGTCCTCGACATACAGCATCCTGTTCGTGTGCTTCAGGAGGGCCGTCACGTCGCTCGCGATGAAATTCTCGCCGTTGCCCAGCCCCACGACGAGCGGGCTCTCGCGCCTCGCGGCCACGATCTCGTCCCCGCCCTGCGCGACCACCGCGAAGGCGTACGTGCCCTCGACCCTGGCCACCGACCGGCGCACCGCCTCCAGCAGGTCGCCGTCGAGCTCGGACTCCACGAGGTGCGCGAACACCTCGGTGTCCGTCTCTGAGGAGAACTCGTGCCCAGCTGCGACGAGCTCGTCCCTGAGGTCCATGAAGTTGCTGATGATGCCGTTATGAACTATCGCCAGCTTGTTCGAGCAATCAGTGAACGGGTGCGCGTTCTCCGTCGTCGGCCTCCCCTGGGTCGCCCACCTGGTGTGCGCGATGCCCAGGTCGCCCTCCATCTCGGGCATCTTGCCCTCGAGCACCGATATCTCGCCCTCGCTCTTGAACAGCTGCAGCTCCGCCCCGACGACGGCTATGCCGGCCGAGTCGTACCCCCTGTACTCGAGCCTCTTCAGGCAGTCGATGAGTATGGGCTGGGCCCTCCTCGGGCCCGCGTATCCGACAATGCCGCACATCTGGACAACACCCTAGGTCACAAGCGACCTGTTAGGCAGGTTCCTCGTTATCTTGGCCCCGCTCGACACCTTGCACTCGGACCCGACCACCGTCCCGGGCTCCATCACGACCCCGGTCCCGAAGCTCGTGTCCTCGCCCACGATCGACCCGATGTGCGGGACCTTGAAGAACTCGTCCGAGATGTTCACATACGCCTCCGCCCCGGGGGCCATCAGGTGCGACTGCGACTTCGTCCCGTAACCGAGCACGCAGTGCGACACGTAGGAGTGCGCCCCGATGCTGCAGTTGCTCATCACTATGCAGTTCTTGACCATCGTGAACGGCTCGATCAGCACGCTGTTCCCTATGCTGGTGGACGGGAATATCGTCACATTGGGCCCGATCTCGCACCCGTCGCCTATCAGCACGGGCCCGTATATCGTCGTCCCGGACCGGATGACCGTCTCGTCCCCGATGCCCACGGGCCCGTGTATCTGCACCTGCGGCTCGACCTTCCCCGAGGTCTTCACCGGCACCTGCTCGAGGGCCGCCGCGTTCAGCTCCAGCAGGTCCCACGGGTAGACCGCGTCTATCCAGAGCCCGTTCGAGAACACCGGCGTCACCGGCCTCTCGCCCAGGCTGGAGTTCACCGCGTTGCTCAGGCCGTACTCCCCCTGCGCGATGTTCCTCTCGATGTGCTTGAATATCTTGTCGCTCAGGCAGTACACGCCCGTCAGCACGATGTTGGAGATCATGTCATGGGGCTTCTCGACCACGCCCCTGATGCTCTCCTTCTCTATCGTCACGACGCCGTACTTGGAGGGGTTGTCACTCTCCGCGACGAGCGCGCTCGAGCACTTGCCGGAGCCCAGCAGGTCGCCCACGGCCCGGGAGTCCACGATGTTGTCCCCCGGGAGCACCATGAAGTCCCCTGATACCCGGTCCTTGGCGCACGCGAGGGCGTGGGCGTTCCCGAGCTGCTTCTCCTGGACCACGTACTCTATCTTCGCCCCGAACTTCCTGCCGTCCGCGAAGTGCGACATGATGCGCTCCTTCCTGTAACCCACGACCATCACGATGTCCTCGACATCGTTCTTCACGAGCGCCTCGACGACATATTCCAGGATAGGCCTGTTCGCGACGGGGATCATCACCTTCGGCTCGGATACGGTGAGAGGCCTGAGCCTCATCCCCTCGCCAGCGGCCAGGATGACAGCCTTCATGAGATAACCAGCCGAGAAGTTACAAGGTTGCGGCCATTTAAGGGTTTCGAGCGTGGGCCAGAAGGGCTCACTCCTCGGACTCCTCGTTGATCTCCCCGTACAACGCCCTGTCCCGGGCCTCGACCTTCATCCTCGTCGCCTGCTCGAAAAGGTCGCACTCGCACCTGACCGACGTGACGATGTCCCTCTCGGTGCAGTACCCCATCCCAGGGCCGGAGCCGTCCTCTGGGCGGGGGTCCCAGTGAAGGCACGTTGGACACAGTCTCCTCTTCTGCGGAGCGTCTCTGCATGTTTGGTGCGGCGTCACGCGGAGGTATGTGACATGCCTGATATTTCATGATTTCGACACGCGCGCCCGCACGCCCGGAGGTAGCCTGCCTGTAATGCTGGCGCATATCTGGCCCGGACTCGTCGACGCCTCGGTAACATGTGTCCGAGGGGAACCAGGGGCGCCTACAGGAAGGAGGAGAGGGCACAACTTCCAGACGCACTCCAGAAGAAGCTCGTGGAGGCCGCCGCGCGCGGGTTCGGCACGCTGGAGAAGCTGGCGAAGGAGCTGGAGATCCCGAAGTCGTCCGTGCACTACTACAGGACCGGGAGGCTCACGCTGCCAGTGTCGGTCATGGAGAGGATGCTGGAGCTGGCGGGCGACGGGGAACTCGAGGACGAGGTCAGGGGCGCCGCGAGGGCCAAGGACAGGACCTGGGCCAACTCCCACGCGGCAGGGGTGTACAGGGAGATGTGCAGGGAGAGGCTGAAACTGCCCACGACGCTGGAGCTGGAGCGGGACGACGAGTTGAGGAGGAAGGCCGCGGCCATAGTGTCCTATGTCATGGCCGAGGGCTCCATCTGGGTCAAACACAACAGGTTCGACGCGGGTATGGTGAACATCACGCTCGCGGACCATGAGACGGACCTGTACGAGCACTTCAGGTCGCTGTGCAAGGACGTCTTCCTGTACGACATGGGGCCGCCGCAGAGGCCGGGGAACGGTGCCAGGGCCATCAGGGGGTTCATCTGCTCCAGGTTCATAGCCGATTGGCTCGTGGGACAAGGGGTGCCTCAGGGAGAGAAATCCGCCTGCGACGTGCGCCTGCCGGACTGGGTCCTGCGGTCACGGGACACGGGGACCCTTGTCGCCGCTCTTCAACCGTGGTGCGACGGGGAGGGGTCGGTGGCGGGATGCGTGAGCCCGAGCTCGTTCTCCATAGCCCAATCCCGACACACGACACTTACGGGGAGGGAGGTGAGCTACGGCCTCGCGCATGTCAGACATGGCTATGTGCTCAAGAAAACGCTTTCGAAGATCGTCGTAGGTGATAGGACGGCGCTGTCCCTGTGCACGGAGAGGTTCAGGAGCACAGTCCTCGACGATGTCGGGCGGCTGTGCGCGCTCCTGGGACTGAGCCCCAGGGCAGACGTCAGCAGGCTGCACATCAAGTCGGACGGGTACTGGAGCTGCATCTGGCTCCTCACATTCGACAGGATAGACACGGCTCAGCTGCTCCGTCTCGGGGCAATCACCCAGTCGAGGAAGAGAGGGCGCTTCGGGCACATATAATCTTCAAAATTATATAATAGTCGGCGGATTAGCGGGGATTGGATTTGAACCAATGATCTTCAGGTTATGAGCCTGATGGGATTACCAAACTACCCCACCCCGCTGTTTCGAGCATATGTTGACCGCATAGTTAAATCTATCCATATGGCGCGCGCCGCGCTCAGAAGAACTTCTTGAACCTCAGGAGGTCCTCGATGGAGCCCTTGATCTGTAGCTTCCTCGTGGCGATGGCCTTCATCGGCCTGAGTTCCTTGGTCCACAGCTGCCTCAAGACCTCCGCCGTCGATATGACCCTGATGTCCGGGGCGTCCGCGCGACCCTTCTGATAGCCTCCGACCCTCGCGTCCTCGAGCACGAAGTAGTACCAGTCGGAGCCCTCGAGTTCCAGCTGGACGGTCTTCCTCATGCCCGTGAGCTCCCTCTTGAGCTCCGGGTCCTCCTCTACCTTCCTGTTGAAACGGTCAATGGCCTCTTGCAGGAGCGCCTCTACCACGGTCATCCCTCGAACGAGTCCAGCTTCCGGAGGCCGTTCAGCATCATTAGGTTTTGGGAGGTGGCCCAGGACTTGCGTGTGTGGGGCGGGAAGGAATTGTTCTTGCCTATCCAGTTCCTGAGGAACGAGACGGTCTTGGGGTCTGACGTGTAGCCCGAGCCTATGGGTTGGCCTATTTCGGCCTCGATCGCCCTGACGCGGGCGTCCCTGGTGACCTTGGCGACGACGGACGCAGCGGAGACGACCGGGAACAGCTCGTCGGCCTTGTGCCTCGAGTGTATGCGCGCCTGGCATCTGAGCTGCGACTGTACCATGCGCCCGAAGGCGGCCTCGTCAGCGTCGGCGGCGTCCAAGTACGCCATCTCCGGCTGGAGGCGCTCGATGATGGTGGCGAACACGCGGGCCTCGAGCTCGTTCATGGTCATGGAGTCCCTGAGGGCGTCTATCTCCTCGGCCTGGACCTCGACGACCTCGACCTTGGCCACCTCGCGTATCCGGGGCTCGATCGCGGCGCGTCTGCTGGCCGAGAGCTTCTTGGAGTCCTTGACGCCGATCGACCTGAGTTCCCCGTCGGACTCGACGGCGACCCCGCAGACCACGAGTGGGCCGAGGACTGGGCCTCTGCCGGCCTCGTCTATCCCGCAGATCATCGACCCGCTGGAAGGGGCTCGCGATAGATAGAGGTTGCCGAGAGCGGCCCAAGGGTTATTATCGCCGATGGGGATTCGAGGCTGGTGTCGTGATGCAACAGGGACCGCCAGGGTTCGAGGAGAACACCAGCCCGGAGCTCCTCATCATCATAGCTGTCGTCGTCCTCTGCCTCGGGTTCGTGCTCGCGCTTGTCGGGAGGATCGCGTGGAAGCACGTGATGTCCTTCATCGGCGGCATACTCGGTGGCATACTCGGGTTCGTCTTCGGCACGGCGGTCGGCGGCCTGCTCGTCGGGTTGATCGTCAGCATGCTCGGGGCGGTCATCGGGAGCGCCCTGTTCGTGTTCCTGTCCCATGTCGGGCTCGGGGCGGTGGCGGCCCTGCTGACGTACATCGTGTCGTCGGTGGTCGTCGGGGACGAGATCGTGGCGCTGATACTGGCGGCCGTGGCGTTCGTGGTCACGGTCGTGTTCGTCCAGCAGGCGATCGCGGTCGTGACGGCGGTGGTCGGGGGGCTGCTGGTCGGGCTCGGGCTGCTCTGGCTCGACGTGGCGGACATGACCGTCGTGGTGGTGGCGATGTTCGCGACGATGGTGTTCGGCGCGGCGCTGCAGCTGACGGTCATCAAGGACAAGAAGTCGGTCAGGACGGTGGCGACGTCCGCCCCGGTGGCGCCGGCGGTGCCTGGGCGCGCATGCCCCAGGTGCGGGGGCCCGCTGACATACGTGCCCGAGTACAACAGGTACTACTGCAACAGATGCCAGCAGTATGAGTAGTTAAGTATCCAGGCGATGCTACCGTCGGGGTAGTTAAATCATCATGGTTTATTAGCCACCCCAGGATACCGATTTTCGACACGGATGAAGCATCTGGACGTGCAGAACCGGCGCATAGAGAACGGCTTCCGGCTCACCAGGGTGGGCATCACGGGCGTGAAGAAGCCCGTGGTGGTCCACAGGAACGGGCGGGCGAACCACCTCACGGCCTCGATCGACGTATTCGTGGACCTCCCGTCGAGCCAGAAGGGCTCGCACATGTCCCGGAACGTGGAGATCATCACGGAGATGATCGACGAGGGCGTCAGGAAGGACGTGAGGAGCCTGGAGGAGCTCGCCGGGAACATCTGCAAGGAGCTGCTCGAGAGGCACGAGTACGCGAGCTACGCCGAGGTCCGGATGAAGGCGGACTACTTCCTGGAGCGGTCCACGGCCAGCGGCTGGAGCACGCTCGAGCCGTTCAAGCTGATGGCGCGCGCGACCGCGAGGCGCGGGAACGGGCTGATGAAGCTCGTGGGCGTGGAGGCCGCGGGGATGACGGCGTGCCCGTGCGCCATGGAGACGGTGACGCACATGCTCGAGAGGGAGTCGCCGGGCCTGCTCGAGGGCAGGAAGGCGCCCATGATATCCCACAACCAGAGGAATATCACGACCCTGATGATCGAGGTGCCCGAGCATGTCGATGTGGAGGCCGACGACCTAATATCGATTGTCGAGGGCGCGCTGAGCAGCCCGACTTATGGCATACTGAAGCGCGAGGATGAGGCGAGGGTCGTGCTCGACGCGCACATGAACCCGAAGTTCGTGGAGGATGTCGTCAGGGACATCCTCGGGAAGCTCCTGGACAGGTACAAGGACCTGCCCGACTCAGTGCGCGTCACGGTCAGGAGCGAGAGCGAGGAGTCGATCCACAAGCACAATGCTTTTGCGGAGCGGGACACTACCCTTGGCGAGCTGAGGGCGGTTGAGGACAGGTGAGCGTGGGCGGCCTTCGCCCGGGGATGTGAGGGCGGTAGTAGTCGACATAGATGGCACGCTCACGGACGATTCCAGGAGGATGGGGCTCGACGCCGTGGCCGCGCTGAGGCGCGCGGAGGACTCCGGCGTCAGGGTGATGCTCGCGAGCGGGAACGTGCTACCGGTCGCGTACGCTGTATCCGTCTACATGGGGTTCACGGGGCCCATCATCGCCGAGAACGGGGGTATCGTGTGCCACGGGCAGCGCATATGGGTCCTCGGGGAGCCCGGGAGGCCCGGGGAGGCCTGGGAGCTGCTCAGGAGGGAGCTGCCGGGGGCGGAGAGACTGTTCACGGACCGGTGGCGCGAGACCGAGATAGGGCTCAAGCACAACGTGGACATCGGGCTCGTGCGCGAGCTGACGAGGCCGTTCGAGGTCGATGTCCAGACCACGGGCTGGGCGATACACGTCATGGCGAGGGGGATGGACAAGGCCGTCGGCGTGAGGAAGGCGTGCGAGCTGCTCGGCGTGGGCGTCGGGAGCGTCGCCGCGATAGGGGACTCGGAGAACGACATAGGCATGATCGAGGCGTGCGGCTGGGGCGTGGCGATCGGGAACGCGGACGACAGGACCAAGGCGTCCGCGTCGTTCGTGGCCGGGGGCGAGAACGGCCGGGGCGTCGTCGAGGCGCTCGAGTGGCTCAGGGTGCTCCCGGACGGGTAGGTATTAAGCCGGCCGGGGGACGTATTCGTACTTGCCATGATGACCGGGATGTGCAGCATCTGCGGAAGGCCCGGGATGACCACGTGCCCATCGTGCGGGAGGCTCATGTGCGCAGGGTGCGTGGACCCGCTGTCCAGATTGTGCAAGGACTGCGTCGCCGCGAAGAAATGACCCTGTGGGGTCTCACTTCATGAGCCGCTTCGCGTCTTCCTCGCTCATGCCCGCAGCTTTGAGCAGGTACTTGAGCCCCTTCTTCATGATCATGTCCCTGGTGTTGTCGTCCAGGAACTTCTCCATGACCACGGGCGCCCTCAGGGAGTACTCGACGCCGAACTCGGACAAGTAGTAGCGCTCGTTGTCTGGGTCGAGCTCCGCGGCCTTCAAGTACGCCGCCTCGGCCTCGTTGAACCTGCCTATCTCCACGAGGTACGCGCCGTACGACGACTGGTAGATGGGGTTCTTGGGGTCGAGCTCGACCGCCTTCTTGTAGGACTCCATGACGTCTTCCGGGGTCAGCTTGGGCACGCCCACGGAGGCCTCGGCCTTCCCGAAATGCGCCTCGGCGCACTTGGGGTCCGCCTTGATGACCTTGTTGTACTTCGCGACGGCCTTCTCAAACTCCCCAGAAGCCATGAGCTCCTGGGCGTCCATGAGTTCCTTCTCCATCCCGGCCATGATGCAACACCGACAGCTATGCTCGGCTGTGGCGTCTATGATTCCGGGGTGGTATAAACACTTCGCATCCCGGAATCGTCTTTGGGAACGAGGGCAGGAAACCTACTCGAACAGGGTGGACAGGGCGACCGCGGCGTCGTCGAGCGCGTCGATGTCCATGCCGTCCAAGAGGTCGTAGGGCTCCGTCGTCCAGTCGATCCCGGGGTCCACTCCCGGGAGCACCAGCGAGGATATGGCGTCCATCGAGTCGAGGGCCGCCCTCAGGTCGGCGTCCATGTCGGCCGTGATGTCGTGCTCCTCGTCGGGGCCGACCTCGGACGACAGCTGCACATACGCCTCGTACGCCCCCTGGGACAGGGCGGCGAACGCGGCGCTCAGGTTCCCGAACACGACGTTCCTGTGATCGTCCGCGGGGTACATCACCTGGATCGCGTGGGACGCGCCCGAGAGGCTCGACGCCAGCGACGACGCGGTGAGCGAC
>JBFXGF010000031.1:0-9706 GCA_050178275.1 Thermoplasmata archaeon
ACCCGTATGAGGGCCTCCGCGTCGTTCCTGAGCCCACCTAGCATCGCGATCGCCGCGTCCATGTCCTCGAGCTTGTCCCCGTCCTCGAAATGCTGCAGCGAGAAGACGACGTCTATGAGCTCGGAACGGTCGAAGCACTCGGTGACGACCGGCCCCTTCACGAGCATCCCGTTCGACTCGACGTACCCGTTGGACAGGAAGACATCCAGATGCTCTCGCTCGAGCGACAGCGCGTCGGTGCCGAACACGCCCTTCACCCTGACGACATCCGCGTTCTGGGCCGCGTAGAACCTCATCGTCTCGTCGAACGCCTCCAGGAACCGACCCAGCATGGAGCGGTCGTCCAGCGCCACCTCCCGGACCTCCACCGCCCCCGCCATGAGCCACATCTCCACCATGCCGACGACCTGTCCCCCGTGCACGACGGGGAACATCCAGCCCTCGCCGTACCTCGCGGTGACAGCGGCCCACTTGTCGCCCAGGAACGGGTCGTACAGCGAGAGTATCCGGACCTGGTCGCCTCCCCCGTCCGATGTCTCGACCGCCCGCATCTCCTCGGGGAACAGGAACATCTCCGTCCTCTCGAGCCCGACCGAGACGGATCTGGCCCGTATCTTGCGCAGGAGCTTCCTGGCCGTGTCCGGCTCCACCCCGAGGTACGAGGACGCCTGCATGACGGTCACCGGGCCCGACCCGCGGACGTACCGGGACAGCACGTGCTCCAGGGCGCCGTCCACCTCAGGCTCTATCTCGCACGGGGCGTACATGTTCCTCGAAGTCCAGGCCTCGCTGCCGTCGTGGAGCCTGAGGACGTAACCCTTCCTGTCGAGCGAGTCGAAGTGCTCCCGCATCGCGTCCGGGGGGAACCCGGCCGCCTCCGAGAGCTCCTGGTACGTGCCCGCGCCAAACTTCCTCAGGGTGGACAGGATGCTGCCCTCGAACCTGTTCAGGCGCTCTCTCCTGAACGCCCCCAGGTACTAGGGCGCGTCCTCGGCCAGGACGTACCTCAGCCTACCCCTCCGGAACCGCCCGAGGAGCAGCTCGCCGCCGGCCCTCATAGCGTCGAACTCGCCCACGGAGAACCCCTCGACGCGTCGGCACACGTCGTACGCCATGCCGGACTCCCCGACCCTCTCGAAGTACTCGCGTATGGACGCGGCCTTTGAGAACATCTTCCGCTCGATGTAAGACCTGACCTGCTCCCTGTCGAGCACGGGAGCGCCCTTGGACTTGAGCTTCAGATAGTCCTTGGCGAGGATGTACTGCTGATGCTCGCCGACGACGAACCTGCCCGAGACGACCGCCTCCCGGGACACCAGCCGGTCCAGGGCCTCGGAGACCTCGGCCTCGGAGACCCCGACCTCGTACGCCAGGTCCTCGACCGCCAACGGCGCGTGGAACGCCAGGTGCCTGACGACGGCCTCCTCGACGCACGCGGCCCGCGACAGGTCTCCGGCGGGGGCGGCCATGAACGACGGCCTCTCCCCCTTGACCGAGCACCTGAAGACCATGTTCGCGATCTCGAGGCGTTTCAGGGCCTCGCGGACGACGTCCCGGGGGGCCTCCAGGGACTTGGAGAGCGCCTCGATGTCCAGGCCCGTGCCCGAGACGAGCCCAAGTACCTTGGCCTCGACAGGCGTGACCTCGTGCGGGCGCGCGTGCAGGCACCTGTACAACGGCCACATGTCGGATGATATGTAGACATCCTCGCCCACCCACACGGACCTGACCTTCCCCTCCCGGAGGAGCTCGCCGGCCCATGTCCTGACGGTGTCGAACGACTGGTCGGAGTGGGAGAACACGTCCTCGCCTTTCTCCCTGAACATGTTCATGGGCCCCGACTCCCGGAGCAGGGCGAGCAGGTCCTCCTTCGAGGACACCCGCCGGAACTTGCGCGCGAAGTAGGCCTCTACCTCGTCCGGGTCGAACTGGTACTCGGACAGGGCGTCGTCCCCCATGACGCGCGCGAGCACCTTCCTGTGCATCTCCCGGAGGAGCATGCTCCGGTCCTCCATCAGGACTATGTCGGACACGCCGACGAGTATGACGTTGTGTGCGAACGGGGACGGGACCCCGGAGAACGGTATGTACTCCACCCTTCTGCCCCCGGACTCGATGGTCCCGAGGACCGCTGTCGCGTTCTCAAGGTCCATCACGTCCGTCAGGATCTCGGTGTATGTCTCGGACATGACGGGGAACTCGGACAGCTCGTGGAGCGCGTCCAGGAGCCTGCGCGAACGGAGCTGCTGCCTGGCGACCGAGAGCTCGCGGCCCTTGTAGTTCCTCAGGACCATGAAGCTCCTGGTGGCCGTGTGCCTGAACCGCTGGTGGAATAGTTCCGAGTCCCTCACCGCGGACCGCAGGACGCGCTCCAGGTCCCCGGACGCGACGAGCCGCTCCAGCCCCTCGAGCTCGAAGGGCTTGGGGGCCGTCAGCATGAAGCTGTCGTCGGTGACGCTGATGGTGACGTTGCACCCCAGCTTCCCAGAGAGGGCGTGGGCGGACGCGCGGCTGAGGGCGTCGTTCACCCTGCGGCCGAACGGGAAGTGGAAGATGGCGTGCCTGACGCCGGACGCGTCCACGTAGCCCTCGATGACCAGGCGCTCGTCCGTCGGCAGCTTGGCCACGAGCCTCTGCTCCTTGAAGTAGCTGACGATCGTGTTCGCGGAGCCTTCGTCGACGGAGAACTCCCGCATCAGCCAGGATGAGATGTCCCTGTCCGGCGACGCGCCGAGCCGCTCGTCCATCTCCCTCCTGAACCGCCCTATCATGACCGACAGGTCGAAGCTCCTCGGGAGCATCTCGCCGGTCCACGACGGGACCGTCGGGCGGCGCCCGCTCGCGCTCTTCACGAACGCCTTCGTCCCCTTCGTCTTGATGAACTCGTAGCTCCTGCCGCCGAGGACGAATATGTCCCCGACCGAGAGGCGTTCCACGAACTTCTCGGAGAGCGAGCCCAGCGGGGCGCCCCTCTCGGAGAACACCTTGTAGTCCGCCTCCTCGGGTATGGTGCCCTGGTTGAGGTAGAATATCATGCGCGAGCCGCGCCTCCGGCCGAACGTGCCGGCCTTGTCGTCGTACCATATCTTCGAGTAGACGCCCTCGAACTCGTCCTTCCCCCCGAGGTACTTGAGCACGCTCAAGAAGTCGGCCTTCGTCAGGCCTTTGTAACAGTAAGATTGTCTGACGAGCGCGAACGCCTCGTCGACTGTCCACTGTCGCTCGATTGACATGCCGACCAGCACCTGGGCCAGCACGTCGAGCGAGTCCCTTGGGATCGTGACCCTGTCGATCATCTTCCTGTGGGCCGCCCGGCACAGGACGGCGCACTCGACCAGGTCGTCGTTCTCGAACACCAGTATGCGGCCCTTGGAAGTGCCACCGTACTGGTGGCCCGCCCGGCCGATCCTCTGCAGGCCCTTCGCAACCGACTTGGGGGACCCGATCTGGACCACGAGGTCGATGTGGCCGATGTCTATCCCGAGCTCCAGGGACGTGGAGGACACGACCGCGCTCAGGGCGCCGCCCCTCAGCTGGTCCTCCACCTCAAGCCTGGTGTCCCTGCTCAGGCTGCCGTGGTGCGCGCCCACCCTCTCGAGGCCGCGCTCCCGAAGCTTGTAGACGACGCTCTCGGTCCCGCTCCGGGTGTTGGTGAACACGAGGGTCGTCGTGTGCGCGTCGACCATCTCCTTGAGATGGTCGTACATCTTCGAGTTCACGACCTCGAACGACAGCGCGGTCATGTCCTTCGCGGGGCAGAGCACCTTGAGGTCGAGCGAACGCTGGGCGAAGACCTCGACCACCTTGACGTCCCTCGGCCTCCCTTCCTGCAGCCCCACGAGGAACTCCGCCACCTCCTCGAGCGGGGCAACCGTGGCCGAGAGCCCGATCCTCACGAAATCCCTCTCGCATATCCCCCTGAGCCGCTCGAGGGACACTGACAATGACACGCCCCGCTTCGAGTCGCATATCTCGTGGACCTCGTCCACGATCACGTACTCCACCTTCTCGAACTTCTTGCTGAACACGGGAGTGCTGAGGACGAGCGAGAGCGACTCGGGCGTCGTTATGAATATGTGCGGCGGGGAGCGCAGCTGCCGTTGCCTCTCCGCGGGGAGTGTGTCCCCCGTCCTGACGGCCACCCTGATGTCTGGTGGCTTCGCCCCCCGCGCCTCGAACTCCGAGGATATCTCATGCAGAGGCCTCAGAAGGTTCTCGTTTATGTCGTTCGCCAGGGCCTTGAGCGGGGAGATGTAGACCGCGTATATCCTGTCCTCCAGCTCGCCCCTCTCGTCCAGTAGGGTCAGCTCGTTCAGTATCGACATGAAGGCGGTCAGGGTCTTGCCTGAGCCGGTCGGGGAGGACACGAGCACGTTCCCCCTGGCGTGTATGACCGGCACGGCCAGGGCCTGGGCGTCCGTGACCTCCCCGAACTTCGCCTTGAACCAGGCCGACACCACGGGGTGCATCAGCCCCAGGACCCCTTCCGTGCTCGACCTATCAGATACCTTCTCCATCATGTGGTCAGACCGTCGATTCATCTTCGTTATCAGGTGTCCGTATTAATACGTTATCAGCGGGGACGACGGGGGTTGTCGGAGACGGCAAACGTATTTATCGAGACGAGGTGATTGTTGCCGACTGAGAATGAGTCATGGCCAGAATCCCGGGGTTTTCGGCTAGGCAGGCGACATTGCTCATCGCGTCGGTCCTCCTAGCGTCGCTGATGCCGGCCATGCCGATGATGGGCGACATCGCTCCCCCCGAGGCGTCGGCTCAACAGACGGCGGACACCGGGGCGATATCCGCCTCCGTGACGGACGAGGTCGGCCGGCCCATAGCCGGTGTTTTGGTCGTCGCCTACACGACCATCGCCAACTACACCAACACGACCGATGGTACCGGTCTCACCGTCGTAGAACACCTTCCGGCGGACGACAACGGGACGACTTACCTCGTGTACGTGGTCAAGAGCGGATACGAATCACCTGACCTGATCGAGGTAGTGGTCACGCCCTGGAACACGGAGACGGTCGCCTTCGTGATAAACGGCGGCATATTGCGCGTCTACGCGGAGGACGCGGTGGGCCCGGTGCCGGACGCCACGATGACCATACTGACCCTGGGTTACTCCAACACCACGAACGCGGACGGGTGGTGCCTGATATTCGGGATACCAATAGGGTACCAGTACAGCGTGACCGCGACCGCGCCCGGGTATGTCAACCAGACCCAAGGGTTCACCATCGGCGCCGGCGGGTTCTACTGGCTCGACTTCCTCATGGTCTCGCTGACCGGCGCCATCTCAGGGACCGTGACCCACGCGGAGACCGAGGACCCGCTTTACAACGCCTCGGTCTCGGTCAGGGTCGGCACGGTCACGGTGACCGCGGAGACCGATGTAGACGGGTTCTACAGGATACCCGACCTGCCGTCCGGGACCTTCACCGTCACCGCGGCGATGGCGGGGTTCGAGACTTCGACGACCCGCAACGTCGTGGTCGTCAGCGGCCAAGAGACCGACGGGGTGGACTTCCAGCTCATAGAGAAACCGACCAAGCTGTACGGCATCGTGCGCTCCGGGACGTTCCTCGTGCCCGGGGTGCTGATAACGGTCGAGGGAGCGGGCCTCTCGACGAACACGTCCATCGAGGGATATTACGAGATCACCAACATCACCGTGGGGACCTACAGCCTGACGGCGTCGCTCGAGGGATACGTCACCGTCACCGTGACGGGGGTCGTGATCGTCAGGGGCGGCGAGACGCAGGTCAACATCAATATGACCAGCCTCCCGGGGCCATCGCTCTCTGGGATGGTCCTCTCGACCAGTACCAACGACGTGCTCTCAGGGGTGGCGGTGATCGTGATAGGCCAGGAGGGCACGCAGAGGAGCACGATCACGAATACCGAGGGCCTGTTCGTCGTCCCCGGCCTGACCAAGGGGAACTACACCGTCAGGTTCTACCTGGCCGAGTACAAGCCCTTGGAGCTGTCACCGCTGGTCGTGCCCGAGGAGGGACTCGCCCTGGGCGAGGTGATGATGGAGCCCGTGCCCGAGAGCTTCGGCGGGTTCGTCTTCGGGTTCGACCTCGCGCACTCCATGATGATACTTGCCCTGTTCCTGACCATAATCATACTGGCGCTCGCGGTCATGCTGAGGGTCAGGTCCTTCGAGTCGCCGGGCAAGGCCCCGGCGGTCTACGACCAGGAGGGCGAGGAGGAGGCCCCGGCCGCTAAGGACGAGGAGCCTAGGCGAGAGAAGGCCAGCAGGGACGGCAAGAGGAAAGAGAAGAAAAGGAAGTGACCGGGCGGTGCCCGGTGATTTCGGTGTTTATCACTTGAGGCCGAGCTTCTGGCGGACCGCCGGCTCGTTCGCCTTGACCTTCGCGCCCACATCCATGAACAGGCTGTTCCCGTGGGCGTCTATGGCGACCGTCACGGGTCCGAAGTTGTCGGCGTCCATGATCCAGATGGCCTCGGGCATGCCGAGCTCGTACCACTCGACCCCTTTGACCTCCTTGACGCCTTTCGCGGCCAGGACCGCCGCGCCCCCGGTGATGGCCAGGTAGACGCAGCCGAACTTCTTCATCGCGTCGATGGTGGGCTGGGACATCCCGCGCTTGCCGATGATCGCCCCCGGCCTGAACTTCGCGATGAACTGCGGCTCCAGGGAGTTCATCCTGGACGAGGTCGTCGGGCCCGCCGCCACGACCTCCCACTTATCCCCGGTCTTCCTCATGATGGGGCCGCAGTGGAACAGGGCCGCGCCCTTGAAGTCCACCGGCACCTTCTCGCCCTTCTCGATGTGCTCGAGCGCGTGGATGTGCACCTCGTCCCTTCCGGTGTAGATGATCCCGTCCAGATACACCGTCTCTCCGACCTTGAGCGATCTCGCGTCCTCCTCCGACAGTGGCGTCCTCAACCTCTTGGCCATCGTCATCACCCCTCGTGTGTCGGGAACTCGAGTTTCCCGTCATCGTGTATCCGCACGGTCCCTCTCCTGCCGGCCCAGCACTGGACATTGATCGCGACAGGCAGGCTCGCCGTGTGGCAGTACGCGTACTCTATGTTCAGCCCGAGCATGGTCGTCTTGCCGCCCAGGCCCATCGGGCCTATGCCCAGCATGTTCATCGCCTCGAGCAGCTCGGTCTCCAGCTTCGCGACCTCGGGGTCCTTGTTCCGGACATCGATGGGGCGGAGCAGGGCCTCCTTGGCCAGCTTCATGGATATGTCGGCCGAGCCGCCTATCCCGAGGCCTATTATGGTCGGCGGGCAGGGGTTGCTGCCGGCCCTCAGGACCGTGCTCAGCGCGAACTCCTTGATGCCCTTCAGCCCGGCGCTCGGGGTCAGCATCGCGAGCTGGCTCATGTTCTCCGAGCCAGCGCCCTTCGTCATGACCGTTATCTCGATGTGGTCCCTGTCCCAGACCTTCCAGTTGATGTAGGGCATCTTGTCGCCCACGTTGTCCCCCGGGTTCTTCCTCGTTATGGGGTGGACCGCGTTCGGCCTGAGGGGGACCTCCTTCGTCGCCCTCCTGACGCCGTCGATTATCCCCTTCTCGACATCGACCGTGCACTTCCGGGGCAGGTTCACGTAGAATATCGTGACCCCGGTGTCCTGGCACATCGGCGTGTTCGTCTTCTTGGCAAGCTCTATGTTGTCCACGATCGCCTTGAGCTGCATCTTGGGGACCTCGTCCGTCTCGGACGCGTAGGCCTTCAGGATGGCGGTCTCCACATCCTTAGGGAGCCTGACGACAGTCCTCCGCAGCAGCTCGACGACCGCGTTCTGAACGTCCTTATCGTCGACCATGATCGCCGCCTCTGTGCGGGGTAGGCGAAGTCAGGATTAATGTCTTTTCGTGGGACCGGGGCGTTCGTGTACGACTACCAGCCGTCGCTGAGCACGTACGCGCCGAGCCTCGTCTTTACGAGGCGCACTTGGTCGCCTTCCCGGACGAACCCGGCCGGCTTCCTCAGGTCGAGCGGGGACATCGTCTCTGGGTCCAGGACCTGGACCTCGGAGCCGGTCTCCATGAGAACCACCGCCCTGAGGACCTGGGCCACGGGCCTCGACACCTTGAAGTCGGAGGCCTCCTTCATCTTGAGTGGCCTGACGTCCCCGGTCTTGAGGTCCACCGCGTGCACGCTGCCCTTGGACATGCTCCTGACGAGGTAGTCCCTCGAGTCGTGCTCGACGACGTCCCCTGGCCCGAAGCCCGGGAGCCTCACCAGATAGGTCATCCGGGACACCTCCTCGCCCGCGCGCCGGCCCCAGAGGCTGGAGGACTCCTTGTACTCGGCGCACCTGGTCTCCTGGAGCTCCCTCGCGATGGCCCTCGCGGCCTTGGCCGTGCTGAAGTAGAAATCCAACCCGCCCCGGACCCGCTCGGTCTTGCTTATGAACACCGACCTGCTGTCCTTCCTGAGGGCGTCGGCCCTGGAGCGCACGAACGACACTATGTCCGCCTCGGACTCGCCCTCGCGCCCCGTGTCCGGCATGCGCACCTGGAGCGTCGCCTCGTAGTACGAGCCCATCATCTTGGAGCACTCCTTGCACGAGCCCCGCTTCATCCTCACGACCGTCGAGAGCGGCCTGTGGAACTCCGCCCCGTGCGAGGTCATCCTCACGTCCACCGACGCCTGGATGTTCCTGGGATCCCGCTCCTCCAGACGTACCTTGATATCCACCAGCTTCGCCCCTTCAGGGAGCTCTATCGAGTCCCTGAGGACTGACTCGAGGCCCTCGGTCACGGAGCCGATGTCGACCCAGTCCTCGCCGACCTGCATCGAGGAGCAGTGCGCGCAGAGCACGAGGTCGACATGGTCAGGGATCCTGGCCCATACGTGCTTCTTCGCGTAACACTCCCTGCAGACGGCGCCGATGAGCTCCTGTCCCTCGGCACCGCACTCGACACAGAACACCTAGATCATCCTCATCATCTGAGCGTGGGGCACGCCGCCGATCCTGACGACGCCGCCCTCGTCCACGAAGCCGTTCTCGACCGCGACGGCCACCGTCCGCTCGCCCGAGAGGTTGGCGACGGTCGCGAGCCTCAGCCAGTTCACGAGCGCGTCCTCGTCGACCTCGTCCCCGTGGTAGAACGACTCCGACAGCTGGAGCACGAGCCCGTCCGACCTGAAGGTCTTCCCGACTATGTCGGTGTCGCAGGCGGCCACGAGCCTCTCCCGCCCCTGCGTGTAGACCTTGATGCAGATCATCCGATGCGGTCCTCCGTCGCGAGCTTGAAATAGCCAGGCTGCGGGGAGTACACCTCACCCGCGTCACTGAGCCTCTTGAGCAGCGCGCGGACACGCTCCTCGGGTATGTTCTCCGAGCCCGCCTTCTGGATCAGCTCCTCGAGGCTGACGCCCCTCCGCTCGTCCGATAGCTGCTGCACGAGGCTCTTGAGCACGTATATCTGCTCCCTCTGGCTCCTGCTCGTCCCCGTGGCGATGAGGTCTATGTCCCTCTTCCCGCCCTCGCTCGCGACCTTGCCCAGGTAGTACTCCACGATCTTGATCGCTCTGTTCGCGTCCTCCCCGCTCACGACCGGGTGGAACCTGGACCTGGCGCTGGCCTCGGACAGCCTGATGAGCGCCTCGAGCTGCCTCGCGGTTATCGGGACGGACGCCTCGTCCCCCTCCCCGAGCTTCCTGATCGAGACATAGTACCCCTCGAGGGTCGTCATCGCCTCGTCACT
>JBFXGF010000032.1:0-9588 GCA_050178275.1 Thermoplasmata archaeon
ACACCCGCTATCGAATCGTGGAATTTCGCCTGGTTTTTCGGGTCTTCGCACAGCCGGTTCCTCTCGCAGAACAGACAGTCTATGGGGTAGTCGGAGTCGAAGACCTCGAGATCCGTCAGGCCAAGGCCGTTCGCGATTTCCATGATCCTTCGCCTCGTGAAGGTCTTGTTGTGGGTTATCCCCAGCAGGCCGTCGACCCTGGCGCACCACTCGTGCTCGAGCTCGTCCACCTTCTGGGCCTCCTTCATGTCGCCGTCGCAGTACGACTCTTGGATGATGAAGAGGCCGCCTGGCCTGAGCACGCGCATCATCTCGGTCAGCACCGCGTCCACGTCGTCGAGGTGGTGCAGAGCGTACGATATGCAGACCGTGTCGAAAGAGCCGTCCCCGAACCCCATGTCCTCCCCGTCCATCTCGAGGAACTCGACGGGCCTTCCCTTGAAATGCGCCCTCGCCTCCCTCATCTCCTCCACGGAGTTGTGCGAGGCGCAGCTGTCTATCCCGACGAAGGATTCGTAGTCCTTCAGGGTGCTCATCAGTGTGTCGATGAACCCCCCTTGGTCGGTGGCGACATCCAGCACTCTTCCGCCCGAGACCGACCCGAGCCTCCTCGCTATCTTGGGTGCGTCGGATGCCCCCAAGCCCTTCGGCAAGCGTCCAATCTGTTTTCTCACGGGCGCTAATCTCATTTCATACCTTATCATCCTTCCTGGGGTGGGCTAGGGCATTCGTGCTTCAGGTGCCGTGAGAGGACATGAGAAGGGTTCATCCCGGGCGCGTCACCACACGTCAGCCGCTGTTCGCCTCTCAATATCCTTTTATAGCGTCGTCCCGAATCAAGGGGCGGTCAGTGCGCAGATTTGGACATGCGCCTGACATTCGGAAGAGGGGGAAGAGAAATGAAGAGAATACTAGCAGGTGTGGTCGCGGTGGCCTTGCTCATGTCAGCGGCGGTCGCCTTCGTCGGCGTCGGCGCCATGGGGGCGCCCGCGGCCCTGTCTGATGACGGTTCGGACACGTGGACCATCATGGTCTACCTGTGCGCCGACAACAACCTGGAGGACGCCGGTCTGTCGGACCTCGTGGAGATGGAGACGGCCGGTTCGACGGACGATGTCACGGTCATCGTGCTGATGGATACCCTTGATGCCCTGGAAGGGACACACTGGTACGTCATCGACGACGCCGGATACAACCACGTCCTGCCAGACGGGCATGACTGCGACTGCGAGGAGGTACTGGGGACCGACGAGTGCCCAGGCGAGCTGGACATGGGTGACGGGGCGACGCTGACCTATTTCCTGGTCAAGTCCGTGGAGTACGCCCCGGCCGACCACTACATGCTGATCCTGTGGGACCACGGGGGCGGCTGGAGGGGCGTCTGCTGGGACGACAGCACCCTGATAGAGGTCACCCCGGGAGTCTTATGGTCCTCTAGGCTCACGACGCCTGAGACCGCGACGGTGATAGCGGCGGCCGAGGACGAGGCGGGCTTCAAGCTGGACATAATCGGGTACGACGCGTGCCTCAACGGCGCGATAGAGGTCGTCTACGAGAACAGGGACATCGCGGACTACATGTTCGCGTCGCTCAACCTGGTCCCGTGGGACGGGATGGACTACACCTCCATACTGGAAGCGGTCGAGAGGGACCCCGGGGCCACGATGCTGGAGATCGGGACCGCGATCGTGGACGGCTATGTGGAGTTCTACGCCAACGTGAATTCAGTGACGGGCCCGGGGCTTGAGTACTTCGGGGACGTGACGCTGTCGTTCTTCCAGCTGGGGCAGCCGGCCGAGGACCTCGTCGCGGACATCAACGCCTTGGCCCACGAGCTGGTGGACGGGGGCTACGCGACCGACCCAGGCTACAGGGGCGCCATAGCGTCCGCGGAGTCCCAGACTCCCAGGATACCGACCTACATGGGTGAGCAGATGCCATCCATAGACCTAGGCCTGTTCGCCGACAAGCTCGGGGACAACATACCCGAACTCGAGGAGCTGGCGGACGCCGTCGTCGCTGGGGTGGACGAGGTCGTGATGTACGAGAACCACATGACCAGCCCAGGCGGGGCGGTGCTGAGGACATCGGGCATCTCGGTGATGTTCACCTGGTGCAACGAGTTCCTGAACCCGGTCTATCAGCTCGAGACGCTGGACGAGGCTGAAGACTACGGGAGCACGCTCTACTGGGGCATGGCGTTCGTGGTCGACACGTACTGGGACGAGTTCGTCTTCACGTACTGCATGACGGACGAAGCGATAAGCACGGACTGAGGGCGACCCGGTCCCAGAAAACGATTTCAAGGGCCGCGGTGACCCCGCGGCCCATACGAGTTTTCATCCCATCTGGGTGAGCCCCGGCTCTGTCCCTACTCCAGAACGATCGTGCCGACCACCCTGAGCTTCCCGCCATCGAGGTACGACAGGACCGCCCTCGAGCCGGGCCTGAACGCGAGCGGCTTCTGGAGCTGCAAGGTGAGCTTGGGCCGTCTCTTGTCGTCGCCCTCGGAGACCTCATCGACCTTCGCCGGCACGAACTGCATCCAGTGCCCGACATGGAGGACCATCCCCTTCGTGACCGGGGCCGTCCAGTACTTGACGATCTCCGCGGCGCACGCGAGCGTCGCGCGCTCGACGACCGCCGGGTCGGTGGTGAGGACCGCGCCCCTGTCCAGCTCCTCCGCGGTGATGCCCTTCAGGGCGAGGCCGACCCTGTCCCCCTTGACAGCCCAGTCGTAGTCGTCATCGTGCTTCTGTATGGACCTTATCTCGGCCCCCTTGCCGCCTGGAAGGACCCTGAGCTCGTCGTGCTTCCTGATGTGCCCGTCCGCGACCCTCCCGAGTATGACGGTCCCGACGCCCTTCACGTCGAAGTGATGATCTATCGGGACGGACCCGCACGAGCCCTCCCCGGGCTCGTCGGCGCCGGCCTTCTCCGCCTCCCCGAGCATCAGCTCCCTGAGCGCGGTGTGGTCGTCCTGGACGGGCTCGTACTTCTCCAGGGCCGTCCCCTTCAGGAAGGGCGCGAGCTGGTCCTGCGTGATGTAGTTCCTGAGCAGCAGCCATCCCTTCCGGACCCCCACGCAGTCGAGCATCACTATCGTCTCGCCTAGGACGGGCCCGATCTGGTCGACGACTAGGAGGGCGGCGTCGGCCATGGCGGCTGCGTGGAACAGGGTCGAGAGCCTCTCCGGGTAATTCGTGGGCTCGACGAACGTGACCGTCGCGTCCCCTCTCTTGATGTCGAAGAAGGTCATGTCCGAGGCGGTCGACTTCTTCCCGAGGTTCTTGGCGTAGTCCGGGGAGCCGCAGACGACGACCGTGAAGTTGCCCATGTGCCCGGGGTACGGCGGCGGCCTAAATAGCCTTTCGGGGGCGCCCGGTGAATCCGTCCGAATCACGGGTTTTTAAGAAGGTCAGTGCGCAAACTTAGTATAGCATAGAATTGTTCATCGGAACGGGGAGGAGCCTCAGCGGGCTTCGTACGATAACAGCGTGTAGAGGGCCCTATCCCGCGCGTGCGCGAGGCGGGGCCGGACCGACACCCGCTCCAGGGGCGCCGCCCTCATCGGAAGTGAGCATAGTCCATTCGGGGAGGAATCATATGAGAGGTAGAACGAGGATAGCAAGCGTCGTGATGGCGGTCGTCATGGTGACCAGCATGTCGGCCATCTTTGTGGCGGCATCATCTGGGTCGCCCAACTCGATCGCCATGGATAAGTTGGAGCCTGAGTTGCGAACGCAGGTGATGGAGGCGCTCGCGGGCTCGTCCGCGGTCACGTTCAACACGATCGGGTTCCTGGACGACTCCGCTGACTTCGCGGCCTCTGGCAAGGAGATGTCGAGGGCGGGCGCGGTCATGAAGGAGCGGTTCGACTCGCTCGGCGCCTACTCGGTCGATATGAGCGGGGGCGCGGCGATGGAGGTCGCCATGCTCGACCAGGTGACGCATGTCTTCCTGGACGAGTACAAGTACCGCCTGCTCGACGCCAGCGACGCCGAGACCTCCGCGGCCAAGGCGGGGGTCCTGAGCCCGGACGTGGCGTTGGAGTCCGAGGAGATATGGTGGGCGTCAACGTCCGAAGTGATGGGCGCTGAGGACGTGTGGGCGGAAGGGATAGACGGCACGGGCGTGCTCGTGGCCGTTCTGGACACCGGGTGCGACATCACGCAGAACGACATCGCGCCGGCGGTCCTGTATTCCCAGTCATTCACCAGCGAGGAGTTCCACGACGTCGACGGCCACGGCACGGCGACAGCCGGTCTGGTGGCGTCCAGGGGCGTCAACGAGTACGACTTCACGGCCGCCTACGGCGTCGTCATGAAGATGAAGGGCATGGCGCCAGGCGCGAGCCTGATGACCGGGAAGGTCCTCGACGACACCGGCTACGGCTGGGACTCGTGGATCATCGGCGGCATAGAGTGGGCCGTCGAGAAGGGCGCGGACGTCATCAGCATGAGCCTGGGCGGCCTGGAGGTCCCGAACGACGGGAACGACCCGACATCGTACGCCCTTGACATCGCGGCCAGGGACCACGGCGTCGTGAGCTTCCTGTCCGCCGGGAACGAGGGCGCTGGCCAGAGCACCATAGGCGCCTCCGGCGTCTCGAAGAGCGTGATCACGGTCGGCGCGTCCACCCTGAACAAGGAGTGCCAGCTGATAAGGTACTGGCCCCTGTCCAACTACGACGAGACCGCGCTGATAGTCAAGCCGGGCGAGGACGGCTACGAGGACGACCACATGATCTGGTGGAGCAGCCACGGGCCGACCGCGGACGGCAGGATAGACCCTGACATATCAGCGGCGGGCGCGTGGGGCCCGTCCACACAGCCGGGCAACACGCTCATGATACAGTTCGGCGGGACGAGCATGGCCGCCCCGGTGGCCGCCGGGATAGGCGCGCTCATAATCCAGGCGTACACGGCGGAGAACGGCGTGGCCCCCACGCCCGAGCAGGTCAAGTCGATCATGATGGGTACAGCGCTCGACATGGGGTACACGCCGAACGAGCAGGGCCCGGGCAGGGCTGACGCCCTCGCGGCGTACAACGCCGTGATGGACGGGTGGGCCGGCCCAGGCCACGCGTCGCTCGCGCTGACGGTGCCGATGGGCAGTTCAGAGACGGTCGAGTTCGCGGAGGGCGCGGTGCTCGGGTCCAATGCGATAGTCCCGAGCGATGTCCCGACGATGCACAGCGAAGGCACGGTCATGGCCGGCGAGGACCTGTTCTACGAGTTCGAGGTCCCTGATGGCATCAGCTACATCGCCGTCGACCTCGCGTTCGACCAGGGCTACCTGTTCAAGAAGGACGTGTACAAGCTGACGAAGCCGGCAGGGTTCACGGACACGCACAACAACCTGATAGTCTACCGGCTCGACGAGAACGGCGAGCGGACGATGCTGAACTACGCGTACTCGCACACGAACACGCAGGAGCTCAGCGTCAAGGTGACGCCCGGGATGTACGAGCTGCGCGTGTCACCCGTGATATACGCGGCCCCGAGCGTGCCGTTCATCTACAGCATCGAGTTCTTCGAGACCGTGGACTGGAGCTGGTTCAGCGCCGAGGGGTCCGTGGCGACGATCTCGGTCCCGAGTGACGCGATGGCGGGCGCGCACACCGCGTTCATAGAGGCGGAGTACGACGGAGTCTGCTCCCTGGTGCCGGTCGCGGTGTCCGTCCCGATAGAGTTCGGGGTCCCGGTGGAGGACGTCAACGACGTGGGCCACGAGGTGTACGCGTACACCGAGGGCGACTGGAAGTACTACTACGTCGAGGTGCCCGCGGAGGACACGCCGGACGCCATCACGTCGGTGCTCGACTGGGAGAGCGAGTACACGGACATAGACACGTACTGGATCAACCCGGCCACGAGGGTCGTCGAGGCCTCGCTGACTGGCTACCTGGGGCTCGGCATGTTCGGCCCCTGGGAGACATCGTCCATGGAGACCTCCGACGTACTGACCGTCATGGACCCTGAGCCCGGCATGTGGATGTTCGCCCTGCACAACGTCATGATGGACTGCGTGCTCGAGGAGCCCTACACGCTGACGGTGTACCCGTACAGCGCGGCGGAGTTCGGCGTCGACAGCGTGGCGGCCAAGCCCGGCAAGCCCGCGACGATATCGCTCGCGAACAACGTCGACCAGAAGGTCGGCGTCGGGCTCGCGGCGGTGACCGGCGAGCTCGCGACCACGACGGTCGAGTTCGAGGGCACAGTGTCGTCGATAGACGAGGGCGGCACCGGGGCCATCGAGGTGCTCTTCGACGTCGCGGCGCTGACGCAGTCGATATCCCTGACGGTCGAGTGGGGCGACGAGGCCGCGGACATCGATGTCGTGATATACGCCGCCGACTGGAGCAACGCGGGCATACTGTGGGAGAACGGCGACTCTGTGACGATCGAGGACCCGACCACGGGCGAGTGGGACGCCGCGGTCGCGCTCAAGAACAGCGCGAGCAAGGTGACCTTCGTGCTGACGGTGGTCATGACGACCTATCAGCCGTGGTCCTCGGTAAGCCTGAGCGCGACGTCGTTCTGGCTCGAGCCCGGGGCGTGCGTGGACTTCACGGCGTCCCTGAGGGGCCCGACACCGTTCTCGGCCCAGGGCATGATCGTCGCGTACGACCTGATGACTGGATGCGAGTACGATACCATCCTGATTTCAGGCAGGGCGTGAGCGGGCCATAGGCTGGCGGAAAACCCCTTTCTCAAACCCATTCATGGGCTTTCTGAAAAAATACTACCGGAGCTTCGAGTGCTGGTCGAGGACCATGCATATCTCCTGCGCGACCGCCGGGCTGATCACGCCGGCCTTCTCCTGCTCCTTGACGTAGGCGACGGCCGCGGATATCGATATGCGGGAGCCCTTGGCTATGACGCTGGCGATCGTGGTGTGGGCGATGGCCTCGTCGACCTCGTAGTGGCCCATGATCTCCCTGAGGCCGTACTTGATGGAGTTCAGCCTGCCCAGGTTGAGCATCGTGGTCCTCTCGGATTCGCGTGGGGAGTGTCTCCTCGGTTCTTTCCTTCTCTTGCCCCTGTATCCTCTGGTCTGAACTGCCAACGATATCTCTCCGAGTGGGCATCCATACAGTTCGGAGATACTTAAAGTTATACTGGCATCCGGCCAGCGCGCCCGGTCCTGGCGCTCGTCCCGCCGCCTGGCCACGGGGCGCGGCGCCTAGGCTTTCCTGTACGGCTCGTCCTCATCGGTGTCCTCGTCCTTGTCCCAGGGCAGCCGGTCGTTGGCCTCCTCGACGGGATACAACTTCGCGCCGCACTTGACGCAGTGCCTCTCGCCCGCCTGGTTGACGGCGTCGCACTCGGGACACCTGGTGACGCCAGAGACGACCCTCCTGAGCTGCCTGAGCCTGTCGACATCCATCCTGTACATCGTGGCCAACAGCGCGTCCTTGTCCTTCTCCCTATATCCCCGGTCCATGCGACGCCTCCAGCGGGGAGGGTATCCTCGTGCGGAATCATAAAAATGGTTGCTCGGACCCCGACGATGTCGGGGTCCTTCGGGTTTGAGGCGCGCGTCGCTCACTCTGCGCGGTCCTTGTCGACCGTCTTGATGCACTGCTCGAGTATGTCGAAGCCGGTCCAGAGCTGCTCCTCGGGGATGTTCAGCGGAGGGATGTATCTCACGACGGACTTCCCACAGGGAAGGAGCATCAGGCCCTTCTTGAACGCGAGCTCCGTGATCTTGTCCCTGCTCGCGGCCGCGTGCTTCTTCGTCTTCCTGTCCTGGACGAACTCGTGTGCGAGCATCATGCCGACGCCCCTCGTGTCGCCGATGATGTCGTACTTGTCCTGCATCTCGACGAGCCTCTTCTTCGCCTCCTTGCCGAGCTTGGTCGCGCGGTCCAGGAGCTTCTCCTCCTCGAGGACCTTCATGGTCGCGATGCCAGCCGCGTGCGACAGGGACGCGCCTCCGAAGGTGTTCGAGTGTCTCCCGTACCTGTCGAAGTTGAGCTTCGCGTCGACGATGGTCGCGCCCAGGGGCAGACCGCCTCCGAGGGACTTCGCGCTGCAGATGATGTCAGGCACGACATCGAAGTGCTCGCACGCCCACATCTTGCCGGTCCTGCCCATGCCTGACTGGACCTCGTCGTCTATGAACAGGCACTTGTGCTTCCTGGTGAGGTTGAACACGCCCTGCACGAACTCCTTCGGTGGCACGACGTACCCGCCCTCTCCCTGGATGACCTCCATGCTGATGGCCGCGAGGTCGTTCGGCGGTATCTGGTTCTCGAAGTATACGTCCTCGATCGCGCTGACGCAGCGCATCCCGCAGCTAGGGTACTCGAGGTTGTACAGGCACCTGTAGCAGTACGCATACGGCACGTGGTAGATCCCAGGCATGAGCGTCGCGGTGTAGCCCTCCCTCTGGACCCACTTGCTTGCGGTCAGGGACATCGCGCCCGCGGTCCTCCCGTGGAACGCTCCCATGAAGTCCATCAGCACCTGCTTGCCGGTCGCGCGCTTGGCAATCTTGATGGCCGACTCGACCGACTCGGCGCCGGTGTTCGAGAAGAAGACCATCTTCTTGTTCTTCCCGGGCGCGGACTTCGCTAGCCTCTCGGCCATCTCGTTCTGCAGCTTGCAGTAGAAGTCAGTCCCGGCGACGTGCGTGTACTTGTCGACCTGGTCCTTGACGGCGGCGACGACCTTCGGGTGCCTGGCGCCGACGTTCAGGACGCCGACCCCGGCGTAGAAGTCGATGTACTTGTTGCCGTCGATATCCTCTATTACCGAGCCCTCGGCCTTCTTGAAAACGAGCGGCCAGGACTTCGTGGCCTTCACTATCCACTCGTCGTCCTTGGCTACTGCCTTCTTGGCCTCCGGTCCCGGCGGCTCCACTTTGATGTCTGGCACTTTGACCATAGAGAACACTCCCTTGTTTTTCGGTAAGCAAACGCCTGATAAATCGATTATGGTAATACATCGATTTCCTCGGTGAAAATCATCCGAATACGAACCCCTGGATACGAGTATCGTATGAATTCCGCCTCCGGCGGCGTCCCGCGACGACGTCGGGCGCGCCGGCCTCGCGGAGCCCGCCCCGGCCCCGCGTGAGGCCGCGCTCGCTGGACACGAATTCCCAGCCCACCCAAAACGTATATAAAGGGGTCACATTTTAGGGGTTAACTCCGCTGAGGTTGAATCCTTGAGATACACCAGGTTTGAGAGGGCCAGGATAATTGGCGCGCGCGCCCTGCAGATAAGCATGGGCGCGCCAGTCCTGGTGGAGCTGAAGGACGAGACCATCATAGACCCCATCGAGATCGCCATACGCGAGTACGACATGGGCGCGATCCCTATGACGGTCAAGCGCGAGGCATGAGGTATCACGATGGATGAGGTCGTAGAGGAACAGCCACAGGAAGAGCCGGTCGCGGAGCTGCTTATCCCCGAGGAGATCTACCTCACGTCCGGCGTTCACATCGGCACCCAGCAGAAGAGCGCCGACATGAAGGAGTTCATATTCAAGGTCAGGACGGACGGGCTCTATGTCCTCGACGTCAAGAAGACCGACGACAGGATAAGGGTCGCGGCCACGTTCCTGGCGAGGTACGAC
>JBFXGF010000033.1:0-9454 GCA_050178275.1 Thermoplasmata archaeon
CCCAGCCTGAGGCCGGGTCCTCCGCCACGGCCCCTCGGGGCGCCAGGCCCACGGACACGAGGCACACGAACACGAACACGCAGTCCCCGGCTGTCAGAATCCTCCTCCTCACACTCACTCCAGACACGGTCGATGGGCCAACAGGACTGGTAGCTGAACCCGGGACCACATCTCAATCTGGCTTGATGAACGTTTCCGCCTCCGGTCGCGCCGCATGGGGGCCGCGCGGACAGCGGGCGGCGCAGCCGCCGGCGTTCGAACGCCTTCCGAACCGAGGACTCTAGACGCCCTCCAGCCCGGAGCCAGCTAAGCTGGCTCCCGCGCCCTCGGCCCTTTTCCGGGCATAGCCAGATATCGCTCTCCGGATAGCCAGCATAAGCAAATCCTTATATATCGCACATCATGATACATATCTGGGTCATGCCTGGACGGTATGGCCAGAATGACGAACGGAGGGATGAACAAATGGTTATGGAGCCCATAAGCGTCGAGAAGGCCATGGCGATTGCGGGTAAGAAGGGCATCAAGCCCGGCCGCGTGAAGGGCACGAAGGGTGTCCAGTTCACCAAGGGCAGGAACCCGAGACTCGAGACCATCGGGTGGGACGAGTTCAAGGCCACCCTCGCGAAGAGGAAGCTCGCGGTCTACGAGAGCGGCGGCTGGATGAAGATAATGAAGGCCAAGAAGGGCAAGAAGTAGATCATCGCCCTTTCAGGCATGGCTTGTTCGACAAACCCCTTCTCAAACTCCACTTTTGATTATCACGGGTGGGCGGGGCCACGTCCGGCCGTGGCCGTCGGGCCCCGGGTCGAGTCGCTCACGCCTTGAGCCTGAACCCGCACTTCCTGCAGAACGCGTAGTCGCCCGAAATCGGCTCGCCGCACTTCGGGCAGAACTTCGCGCCCCACCCGTCCGGGGGCGGTGGGAGGTCGTCCGCCTGCGCCGGGGCCGCTGGCGCCCGCCACGCTGGCGCCTGGGCGGGCGCGACGGTCTGGGCCGCGGCGAGGTTCTGCGGGAACCCTGGAGCGCCCCTGAGCTCCAGCGGCTTCGAGAGCATGGTCCCGTTCACTGCCAGGACGCGCTTGGCCTCCGGGACGATAGTCACCGTCGTCAGCAAGCCCTCTTCGACCAGGCCCTTGGCCTGGCCGCCCCTGTTGAAGTAGAACGCGCCGAAGTTCCAGACCCCGGACTTCAGGGACGGGGCGCAGCGCCAGTCGGTCACGGTGCCTCTCGAGATGGCGGCGGCGACGGCCGCGGAGGTCTTCCTGGCCTGTATGGCCAGCCCCAGGGCCGCGAACGAGAAGAACAGGGGCATGAGCAGGGCGACGGGGTTGTCCACGAAGTTGACCATCACGGCCATCAACATCGCCATGAGGGATATCCCGATCGCGTTCATCCTCTGCGGTTTCGGTATGGCTCGGATCGCCTGTCTCTCCGCCTCGGCCATCGGGCGGACCGTCGCGGACATCCCCCACGGCTGCTGGTAACCTTGAGCGGGCATCATGTCATGTCACCTCAGTTCTTCCCCCACGGGTAGCCGTTGCACCTGGGGCAGAACCACGAGCCGGGGTCGTTCATGTCGGTGTTCGAGTAGTGTGGTACGAGCGCGGTGTCGCCGTGTATCGGGCATCTCGGGTGCACCTGTGATTGGTTGAAGTGCTCCCTCGGCGGGGCGGGGCGCCCTCCGGGCGGTGGGGCGGCGTAGTGCAGGCCCACACCACCCTGGGGGACCGTCCCGTCGCCTGACATGGGCTGGTCGGGCGTGTCGGTCGTCCACTGCTGGGTCGGGGTGTAAGGCGGGGCCGCTGGGGGCATCCTGGCCGTCTGGGGTCTGAAGCCCGCGTTCATCGCGCCTCCAGCCCTCGAGGCGCCTCCGGCCGCCGGGGCGACTGCGGGTGTCACGGCGATGATCACGGCGACTATGGCGATGGATATGCTGACGCCGGAGACCACCGTAGCGACGCCGCCTACAGAGACGAGACCTCCCTGCTTGAGGTCGAAGTAGCCGTTTATCGTCACGCCGACATTGAGGTATGAGCCGCCGCCGTACATGAGGTCGCCATCGACGGTGAGGGCGTATGTGGCCTCGCAGTAGCTGACGCCGTCCCAGCCCCATTGAAGGGTCATCATGAACACCGAGCCGTCGAACGTCCCCCACACTTCGAAAGTCCTGGAGTCGGCACTCAGGGTGCCTGTCACCGAGGTCCCGGACGATGAGAGCGACAGATCAGCGTCGTAGTACCGGGTGACTGTGGACCCGTAAGGGTCCAGGAAGGTCTGAGTGTATCCTTTACCGGACACCCTGGAGGTCCAGCTACCGTCGACGGATGCGGCGGAGACATTCTCGCTAATGGCAGACAACGAAAGGACCGTGGCTGCCATGAACAGCATGGACAGGGCCAGGGCCCGGACTTTGATGGAGTTCATCTCATTCACCTTGCCTGTCCCGAGCGCCTAGGGGAAGGCTGGCGCCTAAGGGGACAGGTGTCGTATGAGTATACACTCATCTGGCACATATTTATCCCTATCAACGTAACAGGTTGTTGACACTTGGTCGGACCTCGTGGGGATGATGCGCCCCAGGGCGCGGCCGTTCATAGGACCCTTCTCAGCCACGCGATACCCGAGAGACTCACCCGGCCGACCGCGCTACGGACCGTACGGTTCCGAGACATGAGGACCGCGCGTTAGGTGGATGGAGGACCGGGCTGGACCTTCGCGCCCTTCTTGAAGCCGCACCAGGGGCACAGAGGGAACCATTTCGGCCACGCGGACCCACACCTGGGGGGGCCTTCCCGAGATGGACTCATACCATCGGTCAGGGTTTGGTCCCGCGCTCATAGCCGCACGACGCGCACTTGTGGGCCTTCGGGTCATCCCATGCCTTGCCACACCTGGGGCACTTCCTCACGAAACCGCAATAAGAACAGAACGAACCGCCGGATGCGAGGGACGCGTTGCAGACCTGGCACCGCTCTCCCCAGCGGACGCGTGCGTTCTCGATCTCGACGATCCCGTCCCCGTGACATACGCTGCATACCTCGAGACCCCGCGGGTTGGGCATGGTGCCCACGCCACGGCACGCCGCGCAACGGCCCGTCCCGAGGCACTGCGGACAGTAGCCCGTCCCGCCACAATACGCGCACGGGAGGTCAAATCTGGTCTTGCCAGTACCATCGCACGCTGAGCATCTCCCGTCCTCGCAATGCGACTCCCCCTTCAGGATGAGCTCCGCATTCGCCTGGAGCATCACCTTGTTCAAATTCTTCGTCCAACCGCACTTGCCGGTGCCGTCACACGCGCGGCACTTCTCCAGACGGCCGTAGCCGTCGCATATCCGGCACTCGGCCTTCTGCGAGCCGTCGGCCCCTATTATGATCGATGAGCCACAATACACGCAGTGCGCCTTCCTCAGGTCCGAAGGCAGGTCGATGTTGGCACCGCACCTGGGACAGGTGGCGGCCACTATCTTCACCATTTCACATGACTCCCCGAAGCAACCCGAAAACCACCAGTGATATGGCGGCATATATCGCTTTTGACGGGGTTCCGATGTGCCATCGTGCCCTGGGAACCCCGGGTTCGGGGTCTGATGCGTGGTCAGGGCCCTGAGGACGGCATTGAAGAGTTATTTATACGGCATGGTCATTCAAGCCCCGCAACGGCAGCATGCAGGGATAGCCAAGCCTGGCCAACGGCGATAGATTCAGGGTCTATTCGCGAAGGCGTCCGCCGGTTCAAATCCGGCTCCCTGCACTTCGCGACATCTGGCTTTTCTCTATCAAGGGGGTATAGAACTACTGGCCACTATCTGGCTCGTCGCGGATGCTCGAAGACCTCCTCGAGCTCGCGGAAGGCATCCTCGGGCCGGATCCGGCAGTAATACTTCTCGGTCGTGACCGTTGAGGTGTGCCGAAGGGCCCTCGACACGCTCTCTACGCTCGAGCCCCGGTCGATGCACGCCTGCCCGAAGCTCGCCCTCAGCTGCTGTATCTTGAAGGGCATGCCCGCGTGCTTCTGCGCATCGTCCTTGACCGAGCCCCACATCCCGTCCGTGAAGTATCCGACCCTGCCGTCCCGGAAGACGTAGGGCACGAGCGCCTCGTGCTCGTCGAGCCCGTGCGCCTGGAGGTATTCCTTGCGTTCCTTAAGGAACGCCAGCACCTCCTCTCGCGCGGGCACGAGTATCTTGGCCGCGGCCTCTGGGGCGGCCCAGACGCCCTTCCCCTTCGGGTTCCTCACGATTATCTGCCAGTCCTTGGTGTCGAGGTCGGCGAGGCCGGCGCGTCTGAGCTCGGACCTGCGCAGGCCGGAGTAGCCGTAGACGGCCACCATGAACCTCGCGACGCAGCCTATCCATCCGGGCATGTCCGCGAGCCTCCGGCGCAGCTCCTCGAGCTCCGCCTCCGTGAGGACGCGCACCTGTGACGGCACCTTCTGCGGGAACCGGACATGGTGCATCGCCCTCATCTGGGACACCACCGGGTTCCCGGCCCACCTCAGGAGTTCCTCCAGGGCACGGACGTAGTTGGACATGGTGGTCGGGTTGAGGCCCGTGCCGTTCCTGGTCCTCCGGACCTTCATCCAGCCTAGGAACTCCTCCACGTCCTTCTGCGTCAGCTTCCTGGGGTTCGTCGTGGACGCCTTGCCCTCCGCCTTGAGCTCGAGGAAGGCCTGGTGCACGACGCTCAGCGCCCTGGTCATGGTCCGGTGCGTCGTCTCCCCGTAGTACGGCCTGACACCTTCGAGGAAGTCCTTCATGACGGGAATCCAGGGGTATCGCCCCATGGATCTCGCCCTCCGTCTCCGGCCCTTCCCCTTATGTGGCTTTCGTTCTTGCACCGAGAGCATCTGACGCCATCCACTGTTCGCAGCGGCATCTGGACTCACTCTCAGGAGGAGTTGTTGCGACCCCGTCGCATGTCCTCCTCCCGATGGGCGAATCGTCGGACCGGCTATTATACGCTGCCATCCAGCCTGCCCGCATCCTAACACACGTTAACGCAATCTCGATCCCTGAGACACCCGGGAGAGAAAAAATCGAGGGGTGGGCAAGGAGACCCCGCCCGACCCCTCGGGGGCTCAAATCCTGGGAGAGCCGTCACCCGCGCGCTCGGTCTCCTCCGTCCCGTCGTCGTCGGTCTCTTCGTCCTCGAGCTCGTCCAGACACTCCTGGACAGCAGTCTCGAAACCATCCACGATCTCCTCTGCTTCTTCCGCGGGCATACCGGCGTCGACCATGGCTGTCTCGAGGTCGGCCAGCGCCCTCATCGCATCTCGTAACACCTGTTATCCCCTCCTGGGGCGGTTACACCGCCCCCCCTATCATGTGTAATAGCATCTTACTATTTTTAATGGCGGAATCAGTAAGGGAATTGCGAGATGTCTTACTGTATCTGGGCACGGATTAATCGCAGAGAATCAAGAAATGAACCCCCTTCGGTTGTCCGTGATAAGAGTAATTACTTTATATCACGCTTCGTATACTGGAGCAGTGAGGAATCCCATGAATGGGCCAAGGACCGCGGACAAGAGAATGCTGGCATGGCTGAACGAGGGCGCAGTCCTGATCGCCCTCACGAAGAACCAGAACAGACCGACATATGTCGCCCTCATAGCACGCATGGCACCGGAATTCACAAGGTCGGGTGACGAGTCGTCACAGGAGCCGGACGAGGCGGCGAAGTCGGAGAAGGAGGAGGTGCGGGGCGTGACGAAGCCAGGTATGCGTGAAGCCGCCAAGCGTCTCCACGAGAGGGGCATACTCGCCCGCCTCGACGCCGTCCCGCCGAGGAAGAGGACCGCCACGCCTCACTACAGCATCAACCCGTCAATCAAGACGCTCGCCGACATCTCCAGCTCGTACGGTTCCTGGGTGGTCACGGAGCTGCGGAGGGCAGGGCTATCTGGGCAGATCATCGACGGCGGGATGGACGGACACCTGTCGGGGGTGCTCCGAGTCCCCCTGGCGGAGGCACTGCGGGTCCCCATGGCCCTCAAGCAGGAACTCGCGTACCTCGCGAGGGCTTCCACCAAGGCGCTGGAGGCCTTCATAGACCCGGGGTTCGAGCTGGACGCCGTCGGGCCCGAGGAAGCAAGCGGGCAGTCAACCGAGGCGCGGGTCGCGAGGTTGAAGGACGTCATGCATCTGGCGTTCATTTCCGAGGTGGCCTCGAGCGGCGGGTTGAGGATTTGGGACGAGGGGTGGGACGTCAGCGTGAACGTCGAGACGACCGTTAGAGCCGGTGACATCACGATGAGACTGAAGACGGACTACGACTCCAAGAGGTTCGTGAGACGGCCGGAGCGCGGCGAAGAGGAGGCAGCACGCCAATGAGGTGCGGGGAGGGCCCGTCGTGCAGGCACCAGATGAGACATGTCTACGATGGTCACACGTGGATGCCGTAAACAAGGACGGGGGACCACGTAGACATACCGTATACAGTGCCGTATACCAGGCCGTATACCATACTCGGCCGGGACGCAGTATAGCGTGTGCAGATGGGCGCGAAAGGGGGTCGAGGACATGACTGAAGTGCGCAGGAGCGGCGCGAAGGGCCATTATGACGAGAGAAGGCCGGTACTGTCGGTCAGGCTGTCGGATGAGCAGAAGAAGAAGGTGGAGGAGATGGCGCGAATCTCGGGAACGTCCGTCGGCGGGTTCGTCAGGGAGGGGCTAGGTCTCGAGGTCAAGGAGCGCGGCAAGGCCTACAGAGAGGGTTACAAGAAGGGGCGCGAGGAAGCCATGAGGGAATGCCTGGTCACCGTTATGTGCACATGCGGCAAGGGCTTCCCTGTCAAGGGAGAGGACAGGGTCAGGGAGGCCGAAGAGATCCTCGCAAGGTACTGCAACTGGTATCACAGGGGTTGCAGGCCCCCCGAGGTGCCCGACGCCGAATGCAGGTTGTTCAAGGACCCGAGGCATGTGAAGGGACTCACGAAGGGGGCGTAGACCTCTACGGCTAGGGGAAGCTGAGCGGTTCGGACGCCCTGCGACAGGCACTTAAGGCCGACCATCCTGGAATGCTTGAGCAGCATAGTGCTGCATGTAGCACGCCTCCCCAAGAGGATGGAGCACGTCCGCACATCCCTAGGAAAAACAGTTAAGGGGGTTAATCGATTGGCGCCAGAGGTCTCAGCGACGATGAGCGGGAAGAAGCCAGGGATACGGGTCATGGACCTCTTCTGTGGAGCAGGGGGATTCAGCGAGGGGTTCAGACAGGCTGGATTCGATGTCGTGTTCGGCATAGACCACTGGAAACCCGCGTGTGATACTCACGAGCTCAACGGACTTGGTGAGACCGGACAGTACGACCTTCTCAACTACGGCCCTGAGGACATGCTTGTCCTGCACAAGAAGCTGAGAAGGAAGGTCGGAACAATCGATGTCGTCATTGGCAGCCCCCCTTGCACTGAGTTCTCCTTCGCGAAGAATGGAGGGAAGGGGGACATTGACAAAGGGATGCTGCTGGTCAATGCGCACCTTCGGTTCATTTCGATATTCAAGCCCAGGTACTGGCTCATGGAGAATGTGCCAAGATTCGAGCATCTGATGTCGAAGGAGTATGAGAAAGCAGGATCGTCTGGATGGAAAGTCCCATATGAAATCCTCGGGATGAAGAAGTCATTGTTGAGGGACCTTGGTATCGAGAGCGATTGCCTGGAGATCCCAATGGGCGGCGTTCTCAAAGCCTCTGAGTATGGGACTTGTCAAGGGCGGAAACGGTTCTTCGCTGGCCTGTATCCTCTGAATCGGCTGGAGTCATACAAATGCGCAGAGAATCTGGACACCTCTCTGGGAGGTCTAGTTAGAAGACTGGAGGAAAATGTGCGGAGGGGCAGTAGATCAGGAAGAATCGAGGACCCGAACTACCGCAGTCACTTCATCGACGCAAGTATGCTGAGAGACTACGGATACCCCACTGAAATCCATCCAATGCACTGGGAGGAGATGCGATACCTGAAGAGGCGCCATATTCAGTATGGCAGAATGGACTTCCCAGATGACTTGAATGAACCTGCAAGGACCATCATGGCAACCTCCACCCAATCCTCCAGGGAGGCCATAGTACTTGACACAGGGAAGACGACGGAATATCAGGGAAGAAACCGCCCAGTGTACAGACAGCCCACTGTGAGAGAGGTCGCTTGCATACAGGGGTTCCCTCTCGGTTTCCAATTGAAGGCGGGCAGCATACAAGGCAGATACAGACTGATTGGGAATGCAGTTCCCTGCCAGCTCTCACATGCAATAGCTTGCGCAATCAGAGACGATGCGAAGGAGAAGATAGGTCAAATGGGGGATTCTGGGTTCGCGGCTAGGGTGAACACAACGGTTGCCCGCGCAAAGAAAGCAGGAGGGCCAATCATCGTCACTCCGAAGAAGGCGGTTCCAGAGGTCGCGAGGAAGGATGACGATTCGCCCTCGTTCAAGGCGAAGCCTAACAAGCGCATGAGGAGGAGGCTGATGTCCTCGAAGCTCGAGAGTTACTCTGAAATGATCGTTTTCGACAACTCCTCCCGGAAGAAGAATGGGATTACTGGCGGAAATGAATGGAAGGCATTTTTGCATTCTGGGATAGGTTCAGAATACCATAGCGTGAGATTGGACGAGCAGAGCACGAAGTCCATCATCGGCGCACTCAAACGCTGGGAGAAATCAGGTGAGGCGAGAAGGGTCGTAGCTAGAGCATTGAGAGAATGTGATGCAGGAATCCCAGTGCTACCGGCTAATTGGCACGAATTCAAAGACCATGAATCCGGAGTCAGCATCGTCGATGGCAGTCAGAACTGCAAGCGTCAGAAGATTCCAGGCGTAGATTGGTTCCAGAGAGCTTTCACCCAAGACACACGCGGCACGGGAGAATTCTGCGGACCGCTGGACTTCTTTGACGGGGTTGACCTTATCATGTCAAGGACATTCAGCCCATTGAGGTACAGAAAGTTGTCAGATGGGTGCGTCCACGTTAACCGGATGTCAGCTGGTCCGGGCCATCGCCATGTGCTGACCAAGGCTAAGAAGACCATCAATGATACAGATATCCCACTCGTGACCCTCGTTGCAGGACTCCTATCGATACATCTTCTTGAGAAGATGTACGAAGCTTCGGTCGCGCCTGTGGACTCACCTTTCAGACAATCGTTGTCCCGTGCCGACAAAGCTGTCGCGCGATGGACAAAGAAATGACGAATCATCGACCGAGCCTCGCCTAATGGACCGTTCCGTTCTGAGATCGGAGTTCCTCAAAGATCCTTCTCGCGCACTCATCTGTATCCTCTCTTATCTCGCATTCCCAGATGATCAAGGTGTGCCACCCGAGTTTCCGAAGGGTCGAGAGCTTCCTCTCATCTCTCTCTGTGTTCGCTTTGAACTTTGATTCCCAGTAGTCCCTGTTGGAATGAGGAATAGGCGTATTGCACTTCGGACATCTGTGCCAGAAGCAGCCGTTTACGA
>JBFXGF010000034.1:0-9449 GCA_050178275.1 Thermoplasmata archaeon
CATGAGACGCGATTACCCGACGATAAACCTCAACGCGAGCGTCAAGGACGCCGCCCGCATTATGGTCGACCAGGACCTGAGCCACCTCCCGGTGGTGGAAAAGGGGAAGCTCGTCGGCATCATCACCCCGACTGATTTGCTCATCGTGGTCGAGAAGACCAACCCACAGGTGTCGGTCGAGGAGATCGTCAGGTCCCCGTGCATCCCGATCTACCACGGCGCCCCGCTGTCTGTCGCGCTCGCCACCTTCAGGGCGGCGAAGGTCGTGGCCCTGCCGGTCCTGGACGACGAGGCGAAGCTCGTGGGGATTGTCACGGACAGGGACATCTTCAACCAGACGGTCGTGGACAGGACCGTCGCGATGAGCGACCTGGGGATCAGCGACGAGGACGACAACTGGACCTGGGAGGGCCTCAGGAACGTCATGAAGCTCTGGTACGAGGTGTCCAAGGTGGACCTGCCGAAGCTCACGGTCAAGGAGATCATGGTCAGGAACCCGATGACGGTCTTCAGGAAGACCCTGGTGGGGGACGCGGCTAGGACCATGAGGAAGCAGGACTTCGGGCAGCTCCCGGTCAGGGACTCGAAGGACAACCTCGTGGCGATGATTTATGACATAGATGTCGTATCCACGCTCACGAAGTGATGCGAATGGATCCTCAGGAGATTCTCTCCCTCTGCAAGCGCAGGGGGTTCCTGTGGCCGTCTTTCGACATATACGGCGGGATGGCCGGGATGTACGATTTCGGCCCTCTCGGCGTGGCCCTCAAGAACAACATCGAGAACCACTGGAGGTGCCTCTACGTCCTCCAGGAGGGTTTCGTGGAGCTCATGTGCCCCCTCGTGTCGCCCGAGCCCGTCTTCAAGGCGTCGGGACACCTGGACACATTCTCCGACATGTACGTCGAGTGCACCCGGTGCGGCGAGACCTACCGCGCGGACCACCTCGCGAAGGACCTGCACGAGAACCCGGCGACGCTGGGCGAGGGCGAGCTCGGCCAGCTGCTGCGGGAGAACGGCGTCAAGTGCCCGTCGTGCAGGGGCGAGCTCACAGATCCGAGGCGGTTCAACCTCATGTTCAAGACGATGGTGGGCGCGGGGAAAGCGAAGCCGGGCTACCTGAGGCCGGAGACCGCCCAGGGCATGTTCGTCAACTTCCAGCAGGTCTACAGGCTCGGCAGGGAGAAGCTCCCGGTCGGCGCCGTGCAGGTCGGCACGTCCTTCAGGAACGAGATCTCCCCGAGGCAGGGGCTAGTCAGGCTGAGGGAGTTCCACCAGATGGAGGCGGAGCTCTTCGTCGACCCTGACGACAAGACGTGGCCGAGGTTCGACTCCGTGAAAGGCGAGAGGCTGTTGCTGGTCGCCAACACGGGCGAGACGAAGGAGCTCACGCTCGAGCAGGCGGTGAGCGACGGGGTGATCGTGAACGAGGTCCTCGCGTACTTCATGTGGCTCACGTACAGGTTCGCGCTCGATGTCGGCCTCGACCCCGCCCGGATGAGGTTCAGGCAGCACGAGAGGACGGAGATGGCGCACTACGCGTCCGACTGCTGGGACCTGGAGGCGGAGCTGGGGTACGGCTGGGTCGAGCTGGTCGGGGTCGCGGACAGGGGATGCTACGACCTGGGCGCCCACATCAAGCACTCGGGCGCGGACCTCACGGCGTTCCAGAGGTTCGACGAGCCCAAGGAGGTCGAGCGCGAGGCCGTGAAGGTCAAATTCGATGTCATGGGCAAGATGTTCAAGGGCGACACGAAGGCCGTCGCGGATGAGCTTTCGAAACTCCCGGTCGAGTCTCTCAAGGGCGCAGGGTCGGTCGAGGTCCACGTCGGCGGCAAGACCTTCCAGGTGCCCTCGGAGTGCTTCGAGGTCTCGATGAGGAAGGAGAAGGTGACGGGCAGGAAGTTCGTGCCCCACGTGATCGAGCCAGCGTACGGGGTCGACCGAATACTGTACGCGGTCCTCGAGCACGCCTACTCGAAGTCCTCGAAGGACGGCGATGACTACATCACCCTCAGGCTGAACGGCCTCGTCGCGCCCTTCAAGGCCGGCGTGTTCCCGCTCATGGCCAGGGACGGCCTGGATGATATCGCGTCGGCGATACACGCGTCGCTGTCCGCGGCGGGGATGCACACGTACTATGACGACGCTGGCTCGATAGGCCGCAGGTACGCGCGCATGGACGAGGTCGGGACGCCCTGCTGCATAACCGTCGACTACCAATCGAAGGACGACGGCACCGTCACCGTCAGGGAGAGGGACACCTCGGAGCAGCGCAGGGTTAAGAAGGAGAATGTCGTTCTTGCGGTGACCAGGTTGGTCTCGGGGGCCGGCTTGAAGGCCCTCGAGGGGCTGTGAAAGGAGAGAAAGAAAGGTCATGTCCTTGGACTCCCAGGGGGACCCGCCTGATAGACGGGGCTTCGCGAAGCCCGTGGACCTGTCGGGCGAGTTCGGCAAGTACATCGGCAAACAAGTCAGCTACGCCACTCACGGCATCCACAGGTACCCGGCCAAGTTCATACCGCAGATACCGGGCTTCTGCATACAGCAGTACTCCAAGGTGGGGGACGAAGTCCTCGACCCGTTCATGGGCTCCGGCACCACCCTGCTGGAGTCGTACATCCTGGGGAGGCACAGCTACGGCGTGGACATCCACCCGCTCGCGAACATGATCGCGAAGGTCAAGACGACGCCCGTGGACCCCAGCCGACTCAGGACGTCGGCGGACGCGCTTCTCGACGCGATCAGGTCGGACGGGGACGACAACTCGGCCCTCGCCCCGGAGATACCCAACAGGGACCACTGGTTCAAGCCGGAGGTGCTCGCGGACCTAGCGACGATAAAGAAGCACGTGTGGAGGATGAGGAAGGGCGACCACCAGGATTTCTTCAAGATATGCTTCTCGTCGATCATACGGAAGATGTCCAACTCGGACGCGGATTCCCTGATACCCGAGGTCACGAGTTTCCGCAAGAAGCTGGACGAACAGGGCAAGACATCGTTCCAGGCGTTGCCCAAGTTCGAGAACACCGTCAGGAACAAGATCCTGGACGCGGAGGAGCTCTGGAGGATCTCGAAGAGCGTGGAGAAGCAGTTCAGGGCCGCGCCCTCCGTCGGCATAATCGGAAAGGACGCGCGGGACATCTCCCTTGAGGACTCGTCCATCGACCTCGCGGTCACGTCCCCACCGTACGCGAGCGCCGTGCATTACGTCAGCGTCCACAAGCTGGAGATGTTCTGGCTGGACCTGATGCCCGACATGGCGAGGCTGGACGGGCAGGTCGTGGGCACGTCGAGGGCGTACGTCTCCGAGTACCGGCCTTGGGAGCCCAGGACGTCCATCCCAGAGCTCAAGTCCGTCATGGGGGAGCTGATGGAGACCGAGAGGAAGAGCGCCTACATCGTGTACAAGTACTTCGATGACATGCGGCGGAACTTCTGCGAGGTGAACAGGGTGCTCAAGAGGCACGGCGTGTACTGCGTCGTCGTCGGCGAGAACACCTTCAGGAAGGTCCGCATACCGACGTACCGCATCCTGGCGAGAATCGCCGACAGGTGCGGGTTCGAGCTCGAGGGGTCGTATGTGTACGACGTCATCAACCGCCACCTGGACATACCGCGCTGGAACGACAGCAGGATAGAGCGGGACCACATACTCGTCATGCGCAGGCGGAGGAAGCCGACCGACGAGAGCCTGTGACGCGCGCCCGGTCGTCATGTTCTTAAACGAAGAGCCATATCCTGTCCGTCAAGGGATGGGAAAATGAGGAAGGACTTACCCCTTGAGCTCAGGGTTTCCAGGCTCACGGTCGCGAGCCTCAGGAACCTGTGCGACGCTAAGAAGCTCTCCGGATGGTCGAGCCTGTTGAAGGAGGACCTCGTGGCATACGTCCTCGCGAACATGGACAAGAAGGCGCTCGAGGACTTCTGCGCTGCCCAGGAGGAGATATACTTCGTCGAGAACATGGCGAAGGCGATCAAGTGGGCCGGCGGGAGGAAGATTGTGGACATCGACCCCGAGAGCGACGAGACGATCGTGAACGCCGTGTTCTCGCTCCGTAAGTCGGACGGGTACGAGGAGTTCAACATCAGGTTCGTGAACCAGACGAACGAGGATGTCGACACCTCTTGCGAGTGCGTCGACCACCGTGAGAAGGGCTATTTCTGCCCGCATCAGATGGCCGTGCTCGTCAAGTGTCTCAGGGATGGGCTGTTCACGCTGGACCAGTGGAGCGGGCCGATGACGCCCGAGGTGGAGCACCTCATCGAGGAGAACGTCGTGAGGAAGAGGCGCTCCCGCAAGTGACCTGGCCTCTGGCGAGCCGGGCCCCCAAGAAGGTTTATCTACGCTTACTCTTTTGCCCAGAGGTAGATGGCCCAGTACGATTGGCGTGAGTGCGAGCCCAAGTGGCAGTCCAAGTGGAAGGAGTGGGGCATACACCGCTTCGACCGCGAGTCCGACCGGAAGGTCTACAGCATAGACAACCCACCCAGGTACGCGTCGGGCAACCTGCACCTGGGCCACGCCTATGGCTACACTGTCATCGACTTCGCCGCGCGGTACAAGCGGCTGAGGGGCTTCAACGTGTTCTATCCCCTATGCTTCGACACGAACGGCACCCCGGTGGAGGTGCGCGTGGAGAAGGTCCACGGGGTCAAGGCGACCGACGTCCCGAGACAGCAGTTCGTGAAGATGTGCGCCGAGTTCGCCGAGAAGTACATCTCGGAGATGACGAAGCAGTTCGAGGTGCTGGGCCAGAGCATGGACCCGAGCATATACTACCAGACGGACGCCCACTACTACCGCCGGCTCACGCAGGTTTCCTTCATACGGATGTTCAAGAGGGGGCTGGTCTACAAGGGCCACTTCCCGATCAACTGGTGCACCCGGTGCAGGACGGCGCTCGCGGACGCGGAGGTCGACTACGAGCACAGGAGCACGAAGCTCAACTACATCAGGTTCCAGGAGGCTGACACCGGCAAGGACGTGCTCATCGCGACGACGAGGCCGGAGCTGCTCTGCACGTGCCTCATGGTGGCGGTCAACCCCGAGGACAAGGAGAAGGGGCACCTGGTCGGCAAGGAGCTGGTGACCCCCGTCTTCGGCAGGAAGGTCAAGGTGATCGCGGACCCGAAGGTGGACCCCGAGTTCGGCACGGGCACGCTCATGATATGCTCCATAGGCGACAAGGACGACCTCGAGCACATCATGAAGTACGACCTGCCCCTGGAGAAGGGGATAGACGAGGACGGCAGGATGACCGACCTCGCGGGCAAGTACCAGGGCATGGCGGTCGCGGACGCCAGGAAGGCCATAATCGAGGACATGAGGGCCCAGGGGCTTCTGGTCAAGCAGGAGCCGTTGGACCAGAACATCGGCACCTGCTGGAGGTGCCACACGCCTATCGAGTTCCTGAAGGTCCCGCAGTGGTTCGTCAAGTCGGTCGAGTTCAAGGACCAGGTCATGCGGAAGATCGACGAGATCGTCTGGAAGCCCGAGTTCATGAAGGTCAGGATCAAGGACTGGGTCGAGTCCCTCGCGTGGGACTGGGTCGTGTCGCGGCAGAGGTACTTCGCCACGGCCATACCGCTCTGGGAGTGCGACAGGTGCGGGGACGTCCTGCTGGCCGAGGAGTCGGAGTGCTATGTCGATCCCACGATGAAGGCGCCCTCGAAGGCCGAGTGCGCCTGCGGCGGGAGGTACGTCGGCTCCACCGACGTGTTCGACACATGGATGGACTCGAGCATCTCCCCGCTGTACAACACGTTCTGGGAGAGGGACCCGAAGGCTTTCGAGAGGCTCTACCCGATGTCCATGAGGCCGCAGAGCCACGACATCATCAGGACCTGGGCCTACTACACGATCCTGAGGTCGCTCCATCTCACAGGGGAGAAGCCATGGGACGAGGTGATGATCCACGGGTTCATCATGGCGCCTGATGGCCGCCCGATGCACACGTCCGATGGGAACGTGATTGACCCTATGCCATTGCTGGAGAAGTTCGGCGGGGACGCGATGCGGTACTACGCCGCGACCTGCTCGCTGGGCATGGACCACGCGTTCAAGGAGCAGGAGCTGGTCCGCGGGAACAGGCTCGCGACGAAGACCTGGAACATCATGCGCATGGTCGGAAGCGCGTGCAAGGCGAGGCCGCCGAAGCCCGCCGTGACGCACCCGGTCGACGCGTGGATACTCAGCAAGTTCGGCAAGCTGGTACGCGAGGTCGAGGCGAGGTGCGAGGCCTACGAGTTCGACCGTTCCATGGCGCTCATCCAGGACTTCCTCTGGCACGAGTTCGCGGACCACTACATCGAGCTGGTGAAGCACCGGGCGTACGCGGAGGACGACGAGGGCGCGAAGTACGCGCTGTACACGGTCGGCCTGGGCCTCCTGAAGATGGTCTCCGTGTTCCTGCCGCATGTGGCGGAGGACTCCTACCAGCACAACTTCAGGGCATACGAGCAGCCCGTGAGCATCCACGTGTCCCCCTGGCCAGAGGCGCCCCCGGCGGACGACGGGTCCGAGCGCAAGGGCGAGGCGGTCAAGGACATGGTCGCCGCGGTCAGGGCCTGGAAGGCCGCGAAGGGGATGTCCCTGAACGCGCCCCTCGCGAGGGTCGAGGTCGTGGGCGCCAAGGCGGTCGAGCTCATGCCAGGGTCCGAGGGGGACATCAAGGCGACCCTGAAGGCCGAGGGTTTCGAAGTGCTCGAGAAGGTCGCGCTCCAGGAGTCGGTGTCCAAGGTCAAGCCTGTTCACGCGAAGCTCGGTCCGACGTTCAAGAAGGACGCGAAGGCGATCGCGGAGAAGCTCGCGTCCCTGACGAAGGAGCAGATGGCCGGGCTCGACAAGGGCGTGACCGTCGAGCTGGAGGGCGGAAGGACGGTCGAGCTGACGCCCGAGTTCTACGAGGTGGAGAGGAGCATCAGCTCGGAGAGAGGGGCGCTGGAGTCGATAGCCGTCGCGGGCTTCGCGGTCCTGCTCTACCAGTGAGCCGGGGGACGCGGGCTCGACAATTTATAATATACCCTTAGGCGTTAGACCGCTGGATATGGACCGCAAGGACTTCGTCATCGAGGCGCTCAGGGGCGTCCTGGACCCGCACACGGGCGTGAGCGTGTACGAGATGGGCCTCATATCCGAGATCGTGGTGGGCGAGGATTCCGTCTCGCTGACCTTCATGCCGACGAGCCCGTTCTGCCCTGTCGGCGTCGAACTGGCCCTTTCGATCCGGGAGCAGGTGCTGACGGTGGAAGGCATCACGAAGTGCGATGTCAAGGTCGTGGGCCACATCAAGGCCGACGAGATAAACAGGGCCCTGAACGCGTAGGCTCACCTGATCAGGTCGACCTTGACCCTCTTGTTCTGCACGTTGCAGTTCTCCAAATCCTTCATGGCGTAGAACGCGACGCTCTTGTGGAGCCGGACGTCGCTCGTGGTCTTGTTGACCGTCACGTCCCCGATCAGGTGCTCGGCGACCCTGGCCTTCCTCATGATGAACTTGATGAGGCTCAGCATGTCCACGCCGTCCTCCTTCCCGATGTTGATGCTGAAGGGCACCATCCCGAAGACATCCGCGTACTCGTCCAGGTCCAGCTGTCTCTTCACCTTGTCCCTGCCAGAGCCGTCCGGCACGTCGTCCTCCTGGATGGTCGTCCTGCCGAAGCTCTCGATGGCCTTGACCAGGTGCTGCTCCTCCTTGGACACGAACGTGATGGCCTTGCCCGTCTTGCCGGCCCTGGCCGTCCTCCCTATCCTGTGGACGTAGTCCTCGGGGTTCTCGGGGATGTCGTAGTTCACGACGTGCGAGATGTCGTCGATGTCCAGGCCCCTGGCCGCGACATCGGTCGCCACGAGTATCTTGAGCTTGCCGTGCTTGAACCGGTCCATGACCTTCTCCCTGGCGGCCTGGGACATGTCCCCGTGTATGCCGTCGGCCGAGTAGCCGTAGGCCCTCAGCTTCTGCACGAGCATGTCGACCATCCTCTTGGTCGAGCAGAACACGAGCGTGAGCGCCGGCTTCTCCGTGTCGATGATCCTGCACAGCGCCCAGAGCTTGTTCCTCCTGCCGACGTTGATGTAGCTCTGCTCCGCCTGGTCCACGGTAAGCGTGTCCTGGCTGACGATGACGCTCTTGGGGTCCCTCATGTACCTCTGGGCCAGCTCCCTGATCGCCTCGGGGAGCGTGGCGGAGAAGAGCATCGTCTGCCGCTGCTTAGGCACCCTCTGCAGTATCCACTCGATGTCGTCTATGAACCCCATGTCGAGCATCCTGTCGGCCTCGTCCAGGACGACGACGGACACGCCGTCGAAGTTGAGCTCTCCCCTGCGCATGAGGTCCATGAGCCTCCCCGGCGTCCCCACGACGACCTCGACCCCTTTCCGGATCTTGGTCACCTGCACGTTGATGGACTGGCCGCCATAGATGGCGACCGTCTTGTGCCCGGTGTACTTCGCCATGTCGTCGAAGTCCTCCGAGACCTGTATGGCCAGCTCCCTCGTCGGGACGAGCCCCAGGACCTGTATCTTCTTGTTGGCGGGGATCTTGCTCAGGATGGGTATCGCGAAGGCCCCGGTCTTGCCGGTGCCAGTCTGTGCCTGCGCCATGAGGTCGTCCCCTGCCATGGCGATCGGTATGCTCTGTTCCTGGACAGGGGTAGGCTCCTCCCACTCCTGGTCGGCCAGGGCCTTTAATATCTCTTGGCTCTTGGTGAGCGATTGAAAGTCCATGTTCACAGTCTTCCTTGTTCTCTCGGACGCGGCGAGTTACTTCTTTATTAGTATTTTAATCCATATGCCTTTCAGCGAGGCGGTGCGGAACACGGGACCGACACGAGCCAATAGGGCCAGGGACGCATGGCAGAGACTGTACTCCAAGAAAGGCCTCCACTACGGTGGCACTGGTGACCTCTCCATCTTGAAGCCCCACCTGAAGAGGGACATGCTGGTCCTGGACGCGGGCTGCGGGGACGGGAAGACCGCGGAGGCGCTCGCGCGCCTGTGCGAGGTCGTCGCGTGCGATTTCTCGAGGGAGGCCCTGAACGCGCTCAGGGCGCAGCGCGACCCGGATAAAGTCGTGGAATTGGTCGAATGCAATCTGTACAATACTCCATTTGCACCGGAAAAATACAGTGCCGTCACCTGCGTCCACACCCTCTCACACATGGTCGAGAAGGACCGGGCGGCCGCCGCCGAGCAGCTCTCCAAGGTGCTTGTCCGCGGTGGCTACCTCTATGTCGAGGTCTTCGGGCGAGGCGACATGAGGCACGGGAAGGGTGAGGAGGTTGAGCCCTCATCGTTCCTGCGGGGGGACGGGATCATGACCCACTACTTCGCGGAGGGCGAGGTCGGGGCGCTGTTCCCCGGGATGGATGTCGTGACGGAGGTGGGCTCGGTCAGACGTGTCGTGTTCGGGGTGACGGCTGGCAAGCGCGACGTCCTCAAGGTCCTC
>JBFXGF010000035.1:0-9297 GCA_050178275.1 Thermoplasmata archaeon
TCCGCGGTCCCCACCGCGGTGATCTTCCCCCTGTTGATGAAAGCGAACCTGTCCACTATGTGCTCGGCCTCGATCAGGTTGTGGGACGTGAAGAACACGGTGTTGCCCCTGGACACGTACTCCCTGAGGTACTCCCTCAGCCTCCTCCTATGCATGATGTCTATCCCCTCGAAGGGCTCGTCGAGGAACATCAGGGGCACGTCCGCCATGAGCACCCTCGCGAGGGCGACCCTCTGGCGCTGGCCCTGGGACAGCTGGGCTATGCGTCTGTCCGCGAACGACTTGAGGTCCGCCAGGCCTATCGCCAGGTCCATGCCCCTCATCCGCTCGACCCTGGACATCAGCATGAACTTGCCGAACATGTTCAGGTACTTCCTGGGCGTCATCTCCTCGTAGAACCTGGTCTCCTCGCTCAGTATGGCCACGTTGTCGCGCACGTGCACGGGATGGCGCGTGACGTCGATCCCCAGGACGTTGGCGTCCCCGAAGCTCGCCCTCGTGAGGCCGCAGAGGACCCTTATGCAGGTCGTCTTGCCTGCGCCGTTGGGCCCGAAGAACCCGAATATCTCTCCCCTGTCGACCTTGAGGCTCACGTCGTTCAGGGCACGAACAGTCTTGAAGTCCTTGACCAAGCCGTTGGCTTCTATCAAGTGCGACACCGGGGTTTGGATAGGTCGGCCGGGGTTTATAAAGCGAGTCCGTCCGTTATCACACCTGATACCGGACACTGGCTATACTAACGTCCCGGGGTCAGAACACTATCCCCAGGGTCTCCAGGGACTCCTTGGTCGGGACCCCCTCCGAGTTCCAGCCCCAGAGCGCGTAGTACGCCTCGATCTCCCTCTCGAAGTCCTCCCGGTTGACCACGGCCCCCTTGGACGGGCCGTCGTGTATCGGCAGCGTGAAGAACCTGTCCGGGAGTGTGTCGTCCTTCTTCCCGAGCCCCTCCCTGAGGTTGAACAGCCTCTCGACCGTCCACGAGCGCGCGCCGACCATCTTCAGGCCGTCGACCGTGTACCCGAACCCCGTGGAGGCGTTCGCCAGCGTGACCATGTTGTCCCACGAGTTGGCGAAGGCGTTCCTGGCGCCGAACTTGCACAGTATGAGGCAGTCGGTGACCGTGAACAGTTCCTGCATGTCCTTGAGGGGCTTGGCCTTCCCCTTGACCGTGAACCTGTCCAGCACTCCCTGGAACAGCTCGGGCACGTACATGGTCGCCCTCAGGTGGCACGCGCCCCTCGTGGACGTGGCGAAAGCGAGCCCCATGCCCTGGATGCCCCTGGGGTCGTACCCGGGGAACTCCATGCCCTTGACGTTCATGGCGTATCCCGCGGCGGCCTTGCCGAACCGCTCGGTCAGCTTCCTGGAGCCTTCGCCCAGGAGGGCCCCGAACCCCTCCCCCTTACCGGTCATCTCGACCAGCTTGACGATGGTCCTGTGGTCGCCCCACGCGAGGCGTACGCCCCCGGTGTCCTTCTCCGTGATGACGCCCTTCTCGAACAGCTCGAACGCGCACGCGATCGTGTCCGCGCAGGATATGGTGTCCATGCCGTACCTGTTGCACAGGTCGTTCGCCATGATGATGGACTCGAGGTTCGAGTTCCCGAGGTTCGCCCCGAACATCGCGAGGGTCTCGTACTCCGGCCCCTCGGTCTCCACATGGTAGTCCCTGTCCGCCTTGGTCACGTTGCCGCAGTGGAGCGGGCACCTGTAGCACGCGACATCCTTCTTCTTGTGGCCGTTCACCACGGCGTCGCCGCCGATCATCTCGTACTCCGGGAAGTACCCCGTCTGGAGGTTCCTGGTGGGTATGGTCCCCGCCTTGCCGGTTATGCCCACGACCATCGACGTCCCGTACTTCATGAACGCTGCGGACTTTTCCCTCACGAGCGCCGTGGCCGTCTTGAACAGCTCCTTCAGCTTCTCGGGGTCCGCCTGCGGGACCTCCTTCGTCCCGCGCACCACGACCGCCTTGAGGTTCTTCGCCCCCATGACCGCCCCGACGCCGCCCCTTCCCGCGGCCCTGTGCAGGTCGTTCATGATGGCCGCGTAGCGCGCCTTGCGCTCGCCCGAGGGCCCGATGACCGTGGACCTGGCGCCCTCGTGCGTCCTCTTGAGCTCGGCCGTGGTCTCGAAGACGTCCTTGCCCCAGAGCCTTGATGCGTCCATGAGCTCCGGTCCCGAGTCCGTGATCAGGATGTAGACAGGCGAGGACGCTCTCCCCTTCAGGACGATGCCGTCGTACCCGGTCTTCCTGAGCATCGGGCCCCAGTGGCCCCCCGAGTGCGCCGAGAGTATGCCCTTGGTCAGGGGGGATTTGGTCGTCACGTTGTAGAACGCCGAGAACGGCCCGAAGGTGCCGGTGTACGGCCCGGTCATGAAGATGAGCCTGTTCTCGGGGTCACACGGCTCCACCCCGGGCTTGTTCTCCTCGTAGAGCATCTTGGCGGCGAGGCCCCTGCCGCCCAAGTAGCCTAGCCGGTCCTCCTTCGGGACCTCGCGGTCCTCGAACCTTCCTGACCTGAGATCCACCCTCAGAACCCTCATGCTGACTGCCCCTGGTATATGCGCCGAATGAATTCCTACAATATATAAAAGGATTTAGCCCCGCGCCGTTTTGTGGCGCGATTGTTCGCAGATATTTCGTCAAATCACTCCTCGCTTCGAACTTCTTGTACAAACGCACAGGTTTAATACGCACCCGGCGTTCACAAGCGCATGGCCTTCGAGTCCCTGGGGATCGACTCGGTGCTCATCGTGGCCGTGCTCGCCGGGGCCGTGGCGTTCTTCTACTCCAACCTCGGGCTCGGCGGCGGCCAGCTCTACGTCCCCATCATGGACCTGTTCTTCCTCAGCCTCGCGATGCGGGAGATAGTCCCGCTGTCGCTCTGCTTCGCCTTCGTCACGATGCTGAGCGCCACGTACACGCACAGCAGGAAGGGGCTGGTGCACTTCAAGCTCGGTGGACTCCTGGCCGCGGGGGGCCTGGTCGGCGTCGTCGCGGGCGTCCTGTTCACGACGACGGTGTCCGAGTGGGTCGTGAAGTTGGGCTTCGCGGCGCTCCTTGTGACCGCCGCGACGAAGATGATGTACGACCTCCGCAGGGCGAAGAAGGACTATGTCGGCTGCCCGGTCTCGTGGAGCCTCAGGTGCCGGCTGGCCGGCGTGGGCGTGAGCGTGCTCACGGGCTTCCTCATAGGGAGCTTCGGCATAGGCGGGGGCGTCGTGAGCGTCCCACTGATAATATACGTGTTCAGGTTCGAGCCCAGGTTCGCGATAGGCACATCGGCCCTCATGGGCGCCATACTCACCCCGGCGGCGTTCGTGGCCTACGCCCTCACGGAGGGCGTGACGATACACTACGACCTCGCGCTCGCCCTCACGCCGATAGTGTTCGTCATGGGGTTCATGGGCTCGACATGGGGCCTGAAGAAGCTGAAGACCAAGGTCGTAAAGATGATATTCACGTGCGGGGTGTACCTCGCGGCCTCCGAGATGATCATGAGCATCCTTCTCGACTGACCCGCGTGAGCCGCTCGCCCTGGGCGCAGATAGTTTCTTGATGCGGTTCCCCCATTGGCCGCCGAAGGTGAATCCGATGGCCAAGGCTCGTCTGAAGATAGTCGAGGTGTCAGGCTCATACGAGAACATGGGCTCCAGGGCGGGGTCCGCGTGCAAGCGCGAGGTGCGGGACATGCTGGCCGACGCCAGGGGCTCCGTCGAGAGGCGCCGCCTGACCTGGGAGAAGGCCCGGGCGGCCGCGGCCAAGCACCTCCCGTTCGTGGAGGACTACAGCAAGGACCAGGTGAACTATGTCCGGGGGTTCGCCAAGGGCTCGGGGGTCCCCTTCGAGGACCTGTTCCTCCTGTTCTGCCTCGACGAGAAGGGCATGTGCACGGACATCATGGTCAACGGCGACGCGACCGCGGACGGGGGAGTGTACTCCGCCCATTCCGAGGACTGGACGGAGTCGTCCGAGCGCCAGCTGGTGCTGCTCAAGGCCAAGCCCAGGGGCAAGCCCTCCGCCATGGTCATGACCATGGGGGGCCTCGAGTGGATAATCGGCCTCAACTCCGCCGGGCTCACGCTCACGGGCAACTCGCTCTACCAGAACGACATCCGGGTAGGCGTCCCGAAGCTGTTCGTCGCCCCGCAGGTGCTCGCGTCCAAGACGCCTGGCGAGGCGCTGTCGGCGGCCACCCCCGCGCACAGGGCGTCCAGCTACAACAACAACATAACCCACTCGAGCGGGGAGATGTACTGCGTCGAGGGGACGGCGACCGACTTCGCGGTCCTGTACCCAGACGACGGGTACCTGGTGCACGCGAACCACTACCTTCACCCGAGGCTGATGAAGTACGAGACCGCCTTCGGGGGAGAGGGCATACGCACGATCGAGGGCGCGTCGAGCACGGTCGTCAGGTATCACCGCGCCCTCAGGCTCATACGGTCCCAGCTAGGGGACGTCACGAAGGAGTCGCTCATGGGGATCCTGACGGACCACGTGAACCGGCCGGGCTCCATATGCCGCCATGTCCGGAAGGAGGACCCGCCGCACGAGCGCACCAAGACGACCTTCGCGGTGGTCCTGGACCCGGTCAAGCTCAAGATGCACCTGTGCATCGGCAACCCGTGCGAGGGCGAGTTCAAGGAGCACGCCCTACGCTGACGGCATGTCCACTCAGTACAGGTCCCTGAACTGCCCCAGTATCTCCAGGCTCACGAGGGATATCCACTGGTCGTCCAGAGGGTGCGGCCTCTCGGACCTGTGCCACAGGCCGTCCTTGGCCCTGGCGCCCAGGAGCCACTTGATCGGTTTCTCCATGCGCTCGTCCTCCGGCCCGAACCCCAGGTGTACGAGTGTGTCTAGGGCCGTGAGCCCGCTGCCGTAGTAAGTCGGGAACTTGAGCATGGTCCAGTTGTGCTCGGACATGTAGTACGACGAGTGGTGGTTCCTCTTGAAGAACCTGTCCAGGACGAACTCGGCCGCCTTCTTGACGCGTTTCTCGCCGGTCAGGGACCTGTACATGGATATCCCCCTCAGGGCCCCGAGGGTCGTCCAGATACAGCTCGGGACGTCCTCGTAGTCCGAGGGGTCGTAGTCCGGGAGCCTGCCCTCGACCTTGAGCCTCAGGAACTCGTCCCGCTTCATGTACTTGTAGTCAGGGAGGTACCTCATGTCCTGGATGTACGGGATGTTCCAGCCGCCGTCGTGCCTCTGCAACTTCAGGAGCCCCTGCAGGAGCCGCTCGACCCTCATGTCGCCCTTCATGCCGAACTTGAGGAAGGCGCCCAGTGTCAGGCCGTAGTTGTAGGGCCTGGGTATGTCGTCTCGCTCAGGCCCGCGTATCAGCCCGTCCTCGCCCTGCCAGCTGAGGAGCAGTTCCAGCGAGTCCTCGATGTGGCCCATGTCCCTCGTCGCCCAATACTCGAAGAGCATGTACAGGTTCCTGACCATGGTGATCTGCGTCCACCCGTACGGGGGACCGGGCCCGGCCTCCTCCTCTATCCTCCTGGGGGTCGATATCGGCCAGGTGCCGTCCGGCCTCTGGGACTCCAGGAGCTTCAGGAGCGGGCGGTAGGTCTTGCACTCCTCGATCGCCCGCGTGAGGGCGGGGTCGGTCTTCTCCTTCCAGAGCACATACTCCAGGACCCATCTCCTGACCGGCGGGACCGCGGTCTGGTTCAGCTTCGCCGCGGTTCCCTCGACGGCCTTGTCCACCTCCGTCCTGAGCATGGCGGACGGGCGTAACGCGTTGGGGGTGATTCATCCTTTCGCCCGGCCGGAACGAGGCAGTGTCTTCTGACATCCGATAAGCGGGTCAAAACAGTGATAAGGGGTGTATGGCATTTCGGGACGGGTCAGCTGATGGTTTCGTCAGGGTCCAGTCCGGGGGGAGTATCGAGGAGGATCGGCCGGGTGAGCCCGCCGGTCATCGACAGGAGGACGACGTTCGGGGAGGCCGACCAATCGAAGACGGCCCCCGTGGCGCGCTCGCGCCCCGCCCGGTCATATCGGGGAAAGGTCAGCGCGATGGTCGTGGCCGCGTTCCTGTTCGGCTCGTTCTTGGTGGTCCTGCTCTCCTACTCGGAGCCTGCCGCCTCGTATACCTCTCACGAGCCGATAATCATCGACGGCGCCACCGACCTATCGACCCCCGAACTGCGCGCGTCTTATGGCATAATCGGCGGGGACGGCAGCGTCGCGGACCCCTACGTCATATGTGGATGGTCGATAACCCCATCGAACGGCGGAGTTGGGATATCCATATCGAGCAGGTCCGAGTCGTTTGTGATATGCGAAGTCAGCGTTGCGACTCCAGCGGGTGTCCTGGCCTTTGCCATCGGTCTCCAAGACGTGAGCCATGTGAAGATCAACGACACGACTCTGTCAAACGCGATCTACGGTGTTCAGGGCGTGGATTCGAGCTATGTGACCGTGGAGTCCAATTCGATTCATCTCTGTGACGTCGCCGTGGAACTGATGAAGGTGAACACCTACCCGGACGACTGCCGAATACTGAACAACACGATGAGCTCCGGGAGTTGGGGGATACACGTCAGTGACGCTCGCTACGGCGTCGTGAGCGGGAACGCGATATCGGCCTTCTCCGGTTACGGCCTGTACGCGGTCGCTTCTGACTACAGCAACTTCTCGTCGAACGAGGTCTCGGACTGTAGTGAATCCGGGACGTTCCTAGAGTCTTCTGATTACTGCGTCATATACAACAACACATACACAGAGAACTATGGCTGGTACGCTGGCGGCGTGTACGTGTATGAATGCCTGGGAACGTCCGTGTATCACAATAGTTTCAGAGACAATACGGGAGAGCTGGAAGACCAGGCGTATGATAACGGTGGCTCCGGGAATGTGTGGAACTGGCCGCTGCCGCTCGGCGGGAACTACTGGAGTGACTGGACGACCCCGGACGACGAGGCGCCCTACGGCATCGTGGATGACCCTTACGTGTTCACTGGCGGACAGGACGCCTTCCCGCTCACGGAGCCGCCGGGCACGGAGACCCCGATCCCGGAGTTCGGATCCGTCGTCGTCCCGGTCATCCTGGTGATGGCCCTGTTCCTCGTCGTATCCAGGCGCAGGTCGGGCTAGGCCCACGCGGGCACGGCGTTCTACGCCCGGACATTGGCGCTCAGCAGAGCTTATCACCCTAAATCGCTTTCGAGGCGCGTCGCGAGAGGTCTGGAGCGCCATGGGGTCAAGAGTTTCCGAAGTCAGGCCAGAGGACAAAGGGTTCAAGGCGATCCCGTCCAGGGTCAAGTGGCTGGTCTACCTGACCATCCCCTCCAGCATGGCCTATGGTTACGTCATCATCGCCATCTCGGCGTATCTGCCGGAGATCGGGATGAGCCTCGGGGACGTCGGCCTCCTGATCGGAATCAACGGGCTCGTGTTCGTCGTCAGCGCCGTGCCGATCGGGCTCCTGGCCGACCGCAAGGGGAAGAAGAACATCTTTCTGCTCGGGATGATGGGCATCCCGCCGTCAATACTAGTGTTCGCCTTCACGACAGAGCTGGCCCCTCTACTGGTCGCGACTTCCATGGCCGCCGTGTGCGAGGCCGCCTTCGCGTCCACCTGGAACGTGCTCATAGCTGACCAGACGACAACCCGGAACAGGAACCAGGCGTTCTCGTTGTCGTTCATAGTCGGCAACTCGGCCTTCGGGATAGGGTTCGCGATCCCGTTCCTGTTCCCAGCCGTCCAGGGCTGGACGGGCCTGACCTCCGAGGAGGTCCACAACTACGCGTTCATACTCATGGCCGGTATGGCGGCCCTGTCCCCGCTCTTGCTCTGGCCTCTTTTGAAGAGGTACGAGGAGAACGTCACCCCCCGGGAGGGGTTCAAGCGCGGCCAGAGCAACAAGGTGCTGATGAGGTTCTCCAGCATCAACGCCATGATAGGCCTGGGCGCGGGCTTCATCATCCCGCTCGTGCCGTCGTGGCTCCTGGCCAAGTACGGCGTCACGGACGCCTGGAGCGGCCCGCTCCTGGCAATCTCCAATATAACCATCGGCGTCGCCGCCATCCTGAGCCCCCGCATCGCGAACAGGTACGGCGTCATCAAGGCGATAGTGGTCACGCAGGCGACATCCACCCTGTTCATGCTCAGCATGGCGTTCATGCCCGGGGCGATCCTGGCCGCGAGCGCATATCTCGTGCGGGCGGCGCTCATGAACATGGCCGTCCCGCTCCTGGACGCGTACCTCATGGGCATCATCGAGAAGGAGGAGCGCGGGTTCGCCAGCGCCCTGAACTCCATCATCTGGCGCCTGCCGAACAGCGTGACATCCATCATCGGGGCCGAGATGCTCGAGGACGGCGAGTACGACCTCCCGATATACATCGCGACCTCGTTCTACTTCGTCGGCACGAGCATGTTCTTCCTCATGTTCAAGGATATCAAGCCCAAAGAGGACCTCGTCGTAGCGGACGCTGTCGAGAGGTGAGGACCGGGACCCGGCCCGGGCGTGTCATACTTAAATAGTCAGTATCATAAGGTCTAAACCCCTGGATTGTGTTGCCCTCCCCGGTCAACGGGAGGTGAGGGGATAACTCATTCCAGTGAGTCAAGGGGAATACTCTGTGTGTTTGTGTCGGCGCTGTTCGCCGTCTCGCTATTCGCGGGACTGAGCTCCGCCGGGAACGGGCCGGGCGCTGATGTCGCGACCGAGGAAGACGCCGTCGCGAAGTGGTCGGTACTAGTGTATCTCGTCGCGGACAACAACCTCGACGAGTACACGGAGACGGACCTGGTCGAGTTCGAGGTCGGCGGCTCCAGCGAGGAAGTCAATGTCCTCATACTGATGGACAAGCTCTACGAGCCCGCGGTCCTGATGACGATCGTGGACCACGAGCGCGTGGTGCTAGAGGAGCTCGGGGAGCTCAACATGGGCGACCCCGCGAACCTGAGGTACTTGATCGAGTACAGCGACGAGAACTACCCCGCGGAGCACATGCTGGTGTTCTTCTGGGACCATGGCTCGGGCGTACACGGCGTGTGCGTGGACGAGACGATGGAGGACGGCACGGCGGGCTCCGACTGGCTGTCGCACCACGAGACCATCGAGGCGATCGAGGGTCACCCCGTGGACATCATGGCCGCCGACGAGTGCTCGATCGGCCAGATGGAGACGATATACGAGTACCACTCCAAGGGCGCGGACATCGACTACTGGATCGCCAGCGAGAGCTACATCGGCTGGAGGGGCTTCTCGTACGACGAGATACTCCTGAGCCTCAACGACGATCCCGACATGGCCGCGAGGGAGCTGAGCC
>JBFXGF010000036.1:0-9234 GCA_050178275.1 Thermoplasmata archaeon
TGTCTATCTCGAGGGCCTGCATCACGCGCTTGATGGCCTCGAACGATATCGTCGCCGTGACGTAGATCGTGTCCATGTCACGCTTGCCCGCGTACAGGTCGATCACGCCGCTCATGACATCCAGGTAGCTGTCCACGCTCATCTGGAGCGAGACCGCCGAGCCCGGCGACAGCTCGTTCAGCTGCCTCGCGATGTTCCCGGCCACCCTTGAGTCCGTCATGTCCCTGAGCTCCCTCCCTTGAGCAGGGGCACGAGGAGCACGCCCATGGGCGTCAGGTCGAGGACGTACTTCGCCCTGCTGTGCATCGTGCCCCTCATCTTGATGACCTGGAGCGTCCTGAGCAGGTCTCCCCTGCGCTCCATGTTCGCCATTAGGACGATGCCGTCCGATATGGCCTCCTCGACGCCGAACGTCGAGTACGCGGACGACTGGGCCGCGACCTCGCTCACGAGGATGGACGTGCAGTTCATGTCCGAGAGCGTCTTGCTCAGCTTGAGCACGAAGTCCCTGATCTTCTCAGGCGTCTTGAGCTTGTAGCACACGGACGTGATGGAGTCCATCACCAGCCTCCTGATGCCCAGCTCGTGCACGAGGTTGCCTATCGCCGCGACCAGGAGGTCTATCTCCTCCATAGTCAGTTCGGACTTGGTCATGCCCAGCCGCTCGTACATGGCGGGCATGTCGACGAAGACCAGGCGCCCTGACTTCATGAGCTCCTGGTCGAGGAACTTGTACGGTATGATGTTCGTGAGGAGCTTCTCCGAGTCCTCGGTCACGCTTATGAACAGGGAGTTCTCGCCCTCGACGGCGCCGTGGATTAGGTACTCGAGGGCGAGCGACGTCTTCCCCGTCCCGCAGCTGCCCGTGAGGAGGACGGTGTTGTCCCTCGGGATGCCACCGTAGAGGATGGTGTCTAGGCCGTCTATTCCAGTGACACACCTCTCCCTATCACCTGTTCTCGGGGGCATCGGTCCTTGAGAATGCCGTGGACCGCATATTATTGTTTCCAGTGCGCGCGCGGGCGAGAGCGCATGTGCGTTCGACATGTTTTTATCAGGGCAGGTAGGTGTTTCGCCTCGATGGAGCCTGTGATCCAAGTCGCGTTGGACCTCGTCCTCGGGGACCGCGCGATCCAGATAGCGGACGAGGCGGTCAAAGGCGGCGCCGATTGGATAGAGGCGGGCACCCCCCTCATCAAGAGCGAGGGCGTCGAGATCATCAGGAAGCTCAAGAAGGCCTTCCCGAGGAACATCGTGGTCGCCGACATGAAGACCATCGATGTGGGCGGGGCCGAGGTGGAGATAGCCGCCAAGGCCGGGGCCGATGTGGTCGTCGTCCTGGGCCTCTCATCCGACCCGACGATAACGGAGGCGGTACTCAGCGCGCGTCAGTACGGCGCGAAGATCATGGTTGACCTGTTCAACGTCAAGGACAAGCCGGCCAGGGCCAAGAGGGCCGAGGAGATGGGCGCGTCGTATGTCTGCGTCCACGTCGGCGTGGACGAGCAGATGGTCGGCGGGTCCCCCCTGGCCGAGCTGAAGGGGGTCTCGGAGGCCGTCGGGATACCGGTGGCGGCCGCCGGGGGAATCAACAGCGAGACCGCGGCGGACGTGCTCGCGGCCGGGGCGGCCATCATCATAGTCGGCGGGGCCATCATCAAGGCCAAGGATGTCACCGGGGCGGCGAGGGCGATCAAGACGGCACTGACCGAGCGCAGGGCCGTGCGCACGGAGCTGTTCAAGAAGTACTCCGAGGACGCGCTCTTCGAGGCGTTCGCCAAGGTCTCCTCGCCGAACGTGACCGACGCGCAGCACAAGATGGGCGCGATGAAGGGCATCGTGGCCAGGACCGGGCACAACGTCAAGATGGTCGGCAGGGCCCTGACGGTGCAGACGGTCAACGGCGACTGGGCGAAGCCGGTCGAGGCGATAGACCGGGCCTCGAAGGGCGATGTCATCGTCGTGGACGCCTGCGGGGGCGAGATCGGCGTCTGGGGCGAGCTCGCGTCCTGGAGCTGCAAGTCCAAGGGCGTCGCCGGCGTCGTGATAGACGGCGCGGCCAGGGACATCGACGCCATCGTCGACATGGGGTTCCCATGCTTCTCGAGGCACACCGCGTCCAACGCCGGGGAACCCAAGGGCTACGGCGGCATCGGGCACGAGATAGTCTGTGGCAGCGTGACCGTGAGGACCGGGGACTGGGTCATAGGCGACGACAGCGGCGTGGTCGTGGTGCCACAGGAGCACGCGCTCGAGGTGGCGAACCGGGCCATCGATGTCATGGAGCGGGAGAACCGGGTCCGAGAGGAGATACAGAGGGGCGGCACCCTCTCGAGCGTGATGAAGCTGGAGAAATGGGAGAAGGTCGGCTGAACCCTCAGCCTATGTAACCGGTCTGCTCCGCGAGCTCCTCGAGCCTGCGTATCCGCGCGCTCATCGGCGGGTGCGTCATGAACAGGGTCACGATCCCGCCTCCCCTGAACGGGTTCACGATGAACAGGGTCGACGTGGCCGGGTTCCCGCGCTCGATCGGCCTGCGCCTGTTGCCCTCCTCGAGCTTGGCGAGCGCGCGAGCGAGCGCCTTCGGCCTCTGAATCATGAGCGCGCCCTCCCTGTCCGCCTTGTACTCCCTGTTCCTCGATATCGCGAGCTGAAGCAGGAGCGCGGCGAGGGGCGCGGTGATGGCCACCACGAGCAGTATGGCCGCGTTGTCGTTGCCCCTGCCCCTGCCGAACAGGGAATTGTACCAGGCCATCCTCGCGGCGAACGATATCGCGCCCGCGATGGTGGCGGCGACCGACATGACGAGCATGTCCTTGTTCTTCACATGCGCCATCTCGTGGGCGAGGACGCCCTCGAGCTCGTCGTCGGAGAGGAGCGGCAGGATGCCCTCCGTGACGGCCACGACCGCGTTCTTCCTGTTCCTCCCGGTCGCGAATGCGTTCGGGTTCTGGGACGGCACGATCGCCACCCTCGGCATCGGCAGGTCCCCCTTGAAGCATATCTTCTTGACGATGTTGTAGACCCTCGGGGCGTCGGCCTCCGTGACTATCTTGGCCTTGTACGACCACAGGATCAGCTTGGCGCTGAAGAAGTAGCTGACGATGTTGAGCACGGCGGCGAACGCCAGGAATATGATTGTCCCCAGCATCCAATCGCCCGCGAAGTAGCCGCCCAGGAGGTACCCTATCCCGACGAACAGAAGGGTAAGGGCGGCGAACAGCCCGAGCGTGCGCAGAGTCGAATGCATCTCCTCTCTCCCGACTCCTTTCAGGCGAGAGTGCGATAAGAACGTTTCGACGTGAGGTGTCGTCCCCCGCGACGGAAAACGGCCGTTCAGGCACCCGTCAGGGTGGTGGGCGGCGTATATCTTTATTGGGGATGAATGTTTACCACCGTGGGGGCGGAGGACCATACCCCCATCACGCTCTGACAGGGTGTTCGCAATGGAGACATCTGACGACAAACTTGAGAGAAGGCTGTACAGCCACGACCTCGCGCCGCTCCCGAAGGAGATGGACGCCATCTTCAAGACCATGCCCGACCAGGTCATCAGGCCTGGGTACACCGAGGAGGTCGCCCAGATGGTCAAGAAGGCGATCGCGACCAAGAAGCCCATCGTGCCCAGGGGCGCTGGCACCTGGGGGCTCGGGGGCTCGGTCCCGGTCAAGGGCGGCTACGTGCTCGACATGACCGCCATGAACAAGATCATCTCCATCGACGACAGGAACATGACCGTGACCGTCCAGCCAGGCATCACCTGGAAGGCGCTGGCCGACGCGCTCGACGAGAAGGGGCTGTTCCTCCCGAGCCATCCCAGCAGCGCGCCGTCCGCCACCATCGGCGGGTGGATCGGCACCGGGGGCACGGGCATAGGGGCATACAAGTACGGCACCGCGGGTGACTTCGTGAGGGACCTGGAGGTCGTGCTGCCAACCGGCGTCGTCATACACACCGGGGACAAGCGCGTCCCCGCGAACGGCGGGGGGCCGAACCTGAACTGGCTGTTCGTGGGCTCCGAGGGCATACTCGGGGTCATCACCGAGGTCACGCTGTCCATCCTGCCCAAGCCCGAGGAGATGAGGTTCGTGAGCTACTCGTTCGCGGACCTGGCAAAGTTCGGGCCGGCGCTTAGGAACCTGGTCAGGAGCGACGTGAACCCGATGCACATAATGTTCGGCGACAGGCTCCACTTCGACTACCTGAGGGGGCTGGGGAAGCACGTCCCGGATGTGGGCTGCTTGATCACGATGGCTCTCACTGGCTCGAAGGCGTCCGTGGACGCTGAGGAGAAGACCCTCGACGAGATCGTCTCGGCCGCCGGGGGCTCGAAGATGCCGAAGGAGGTCGCGGACCACGAGTGGTCCGAGAGGAGCTACGAGTTCAGGGTCAGGGAGATGGGCGTCGGGGCCATACCGGGCGAGATACTGGTGCCGATCGACTCGTACGAGAAGGTCCTGACCGAGATGGAGAAGCTCGTGAAGGGCATGAAGCTCAAGACGGCGACGATCGGGACCGTCGCGGACAACAACACGGTCATGTTCATGCCGTACTACCTCACCGAGGAGCAGAACTTCTGGCGCTCGACCACGGCCATGGGCTTCGGCAAGAAGCTCGGTGACATCGCGTTCGAGAACGGCGGCAGGCCTGTGGGCCTGGGCATATTCTTCGCCGCGAACCTGTCGAAGGTCAGGGGAAAGGACGGGGCGGAGCTGATCAGGGCCCTGAAGAGGACGATGGACCCGCACGAGATAATGAACCCGGGGAAACTGGTCGAGACCGGCACCAGGTGGGGCATATCGATGCCCGCGTTCCTGATGAACTTCGGCATGAACATGATGGCCGGCATGAAGGGCCTGATGCCCAGGGACAAGATGGGCGAGAGGGAGCTGGCCAAGCTCAAGAAGTGACCGGGCCTACTTGCCCAGGGAGGGCATCGACCGCTTGACAGCGTAGGACAGCAGCGTGCCGACCGTCCCGCCTATCGTCACCTGGGCGATGTTCGTCGGTATCTCGGCGAGCGCGGCGCCCAGGCCGAAGTCCAGTAGCAGCCATTCTGACAGGAAGTATACCGTTATCATGCACGCCCCGCCGGCCGCGATCCCCAGTGCGTACGCCCACGGCTTCCCGCCGTTGAGACGGCCGATGGCGCCGGCGACGAGGCCCTCGGCGCCCTTCGCGACCAGCGTCGTGGGGGCGAACATGCCGAAGCCCGCGAGGACATCCGCGACCGCGGAGCCGACGCCGCCGCATATCGCGCCCGCCCTCCAGCCGAACGTGAAGGCGGAGAAGAACACCATCGCCTCCCCCAGGTTGAAGTAGCCCCTGGTTGGTGGGAACGGTATGACCGTCATTATGGTGATGGCCGCGGTCAGCGCCGTGAGCACGCCGTAGATGGCGACCGTCTTGGGGGACACGAACTTGGCGTCACCGCCGCCGATTATCTTCGGCCCCTCGTCACTGACCTCTCGCTCCCCGTCCTCCATCACTCTGACCGAATCCGCATGGCGACGGTAAGCATAAAACCTCACTGCCCTGGATGTCGAACCTGGCACGGCAACTACGATTTCAGAGCGGGATATCGTACACGTACTTGGCCAAGGCCGGCAGCAGCAGTATGAGGGTCACGACCAGCATGGCGACGTAGTCCGACGGCCTCATCCGTATCTCCCTGAGGTACGTGCGGTCGCTGACCGCGCCGTACGCCCGGGACTGGAGCGTCAGGGCGAGCGTCTCGGCCGTCCTCAGGGCCGACACCACGGCCGGGACCAGCACGGAGACGTAGTTCTTCGACCTGCGGACGAACGAGCCCTTGTCCAGCTCCAGGGCGCGGGCCCTCTGGGCGTCCTTGATCGACTCGATCGTCAGGCCGAAGGTCGGGATGAACCTGAAGGATATCGAAAGCGCGAGGCCGTAGTCGAACCTCAGTCCCAGCTTGACCATCGCCCGGACCAGGTCCCGTTGCTGGGTCGTGAACATGAGTATGTACCATACCGTCGCGAAGCACCCGACCCTGACGGCGGACGCGACGCCGCGCCACACGGCCGGCTCGGTGATGTCCAGGGGGCCTATCGAGAAGAGCACGGGGGTCCCGGACCTGTCGAAGAGCGGCCAGAGCACGGTGATCAGGATCATGAACCTGATCACGAACTTGAGTGCGAAGAAGGCCTTCTCGTAGCTCGACCTGGAAAGCGCGAGCAGCAACAGGATGAAGGCCAGGAGCAACGCCAGGGGGAGAGGCTCCGCCAATATGAAGGCCAGGACGCTCAGTAGGAGCACCGCGAAGAGCTTCACCCTCGGGTCCAGCCGGTGGAGGAACGAGCCCTTCTCGGAGTAGAGGTCGAGCAGGCCGGTCAACCGTCATCACCCCTGGTGAGCTCGAACACCAGTTCCTTGGGCGTGAGTATGTCCCGCGACACGCCTATCTGGGACAGTTTGTGCGCGAGCTGGGTGACCGGCGGCGGGAGCAGTTTGCTGCGCTTGAGGAGCTCGATGTCCGAGAAGGCCCCTCTCGTGTCAGAGTCCAGGACCACACGCCCCCCAGCCATTATCACGACCCTGTTCACGTGCTCGGCCACCAGCTTCATCTCGTGCGTTATCAGGATTATCGTCCTGCCCTCGTCGTTCAGTCTCCGGATGATGGCCATCAGCTCGTCCGACTCGCGCGCGTCCAGGCCCGTGGTGGGCTCGTCGAAGACCAGCGCCTGTGGCTCCATGGCGATGACGGACGCGATCGATACGCGCCTCCTGATGCCGAGGGGCAGCGACAGCGGGGGCTTGTCCTTGACATCGGACAGGCCCATGAGCTCGATGGCCCGGTTCGCCCGCCTCTCCACCTCCTCTGGCGAGGCCCCCATGTTCCTGGGGCTGAACGATACCTCGTCCATCACGGTTCCGCAGAAGAGCTGGTGGTCGGGGTTCTGGAACGCGTACCCGACCACGCGCGCGATCTCCGCCGGGGTCTTCGTGGACGAGTCCGCCCCCGAGACGAACACCTGGCCCGAGTCCGGCCTGAGGAGGCCGTTCATGTGCTTGGCGAGGGTGGTCTTCCCCGAGCCGTTCCCGCCGACCACCGCGATGTACTCGCCCCTGTCGATCTCCAGGGTGACGCCCCTGAGGGCCTCGACGCCCGACTCATAGGTGAACTTGACGTTGCGGAGGAACAGTATCTGGTCCTTCCCGTCGCGCTCTGGCCGGGGGATCATCGGACCGCCGTCCTCGTGTGCCTGGGGGCGTTCATCATGATCTCGGCGACGGCCTCCTCGACCGTGAGGAAGCTCAGGGGCGGGCCTTTCCGGCGGGCGCTCATCATCGCCGCCACCTCGGCCATCTGGGGAGGGGAGACGCCCGCCGACCTGAGTATCTCAGGGTCCCCCAGCACCTCCGAGGGCGTTCCGGACGCGGTCACGCGGCCTCCGACCATGACGGCGAACCTGTCCGAGAACCGCGCGAGGTCCTCGGCGTCGCGCTCCATGACCACGACCGTCATGCCGTGCCTCGCCTTCAGCTCGCTCAGTATCGTGTACAGCTCTATCCTGCCGACGGGGTCGAGCGCGTACGCGGGCTCGTCCAACACGAGCATCGACGGCTTCATGGAGAGCGCGGCCGCGATGGCGAGCCTCTGCTTCTGGCCACCTGAGAGCGTGGACGGCGACCGGTCGTTCATTCCCTTCAGGCCCGCGAGCTCCAGGGCCCACTCCACCCTCCTCGCAATCTCTTCCCTCGGCACCGCGAGGTTCTCGGGCCCGAATGCGACCTCCTCCTCGGCGCTCATGCAGAACAGTTGGCTCTCCGGCTCCTGGAACACCATGCCCACGAGCGTGGACAGCTGGGCGACCGAGTACTCGGACGCTCGATGCGAGAACACCTCGACCGACCCTTCGAACTCGCCCTTGATGGACTTCGGTATGAGCCCGTTCGCGAGGAACGACAGCGTGGTCTTGCCGGCGCCGTTCGGCCCGAGGACCGTGACGAACTCGCCCCGCCCTATCTCCAGGGAGGGGATGTCCAGGGCCCACCCTGACATCCCGGCGTACCTGAACCTGACATCCTTGAGAGAGAGCGCCTGCATCCGATACCCTGGCCTCTGCGCTCAATCGGGTGGTTCTCTAATAAACCTTCGCGGGCGGCGCCTCAGCTGGGGTAGAAGAACGCTTCCTTGCCCTTTCGGACGACCCTCACGAGGCCCTTCTTCGACAGCGACGCGATGGCCTTCGTCGCCTGCTCGGGCGGGAGCTTGCTGCCCCTCATCAGCTGGCCCCTGGTGACCCCGTTCGGCCTCAGGACGCTCAGTATCCGCTGCTCGGCCTCCTCCTCGGTCCCGGCGGACTGTATCACGAGCTGCTTCCTGACCGCCGGGGCGGGCGGCGGCACGAGCTTGTACACCTCTGCCCTGCCCTGCCTCTCGGTCACGGTGCTCCCGGCGGATATCAGCCGGCCCAGGCTGAGCGTGATCTGCTCCTCGGAGTAGCCGGTGAGCGACATGATGTCCGGGATGGTCTTGCCCTGCTCGTCGAGCAGCGACAGGACCTCGCCGTCCAGGAGGTTCTCCGGCGGGTGCTTGTCCTTCACGACCGAGAGGTTGTCGAGGTGCGTCTTCAGGAAGTCCTTGCTGACCTCCTTGAACCGGTCCATGTCCTCCTCGAGCAGACGCTCCAGCTCCTCGACGTCCAGGCCCAGCTCCTTCCACCTCTCGAGCTTCTCCCTGTACAGCTTCCTCTTGAGCTCGGTCGCCTTCTGGTCCACGAGAGGGGTCACGTGGTTCTTCCTACCCCCGGTGTCCTCGATGTCCGTGCGCGTGGTGACGCTGTACCTGACGCTGGAGCCCCTGAGGGCGTGATGTATGTCCTCCAGCTTGTCGAACAGGCGCTCGTCGTCCCCAAGGTCGAGCTCGAAGTCGAAGTCGCCTACAACTGGCGTGGCGCCGATCTGCCTCATGCGCTCGACGACCTCCTTGGGCGACTCGCCCTCGCTGCTCAGCTCTATCCTGATGAAGGTCTTGATCATCGTGAATACCTTGGGCGGGCGACACTATAACCCTGTGGGTTCTTTATGTTTTTCGGAAACCGGCGATACACGTAGCCCCAGGGCAGATGTGGGCTTAATATACTGGTCAGTTTGATGACACTGGAGCATGCCATCTGATGCCTCCGTCAGATTCGTGACGACCATGTTCTCGAAACACTACCGCGAGGCGTCCCTCTACATGCCCGACAGGTTCGCCAGGAGGGAGTT
>JBFXGF010000037.1:0-9233 GCA_050178275.1 Thermoplasmata archaeon
GTGCTCTTCCGATCTGAGACGGTCGTCGTCGGGGGCACCGTGTTGGGCATGTCGAGCACGCAGCTCACGCCCCCGTGCAACGCCGCCAGTGACCCGGTTCCGAAATCCTCCTTGTGCGTCATGCCGGGCTCTCTGAAGTGGACATGGGAATCGATGGCCGCCGGGAGTATCTTCTTGCTCCCGAAGTCGAGGCGCCTGTCCCCCTCGAGGTTCCTGGCGATGGCGACCACCCTGCCTCCGTCCACGCCGATGCACGCGCGCTCGAACCGGCCGGATATGTAGCACTCGCCCTCAATGACCAGTTCCATGCTCTTCATCCAGACTCCTTCTCTTCACTGCTCCGCGGGGACTGTCCTCCGAGAAGACCTCCGCCTGGAACTTGAACACCCTCGTGCCTTCCCTTAGCCACGTGTCCGGCGATAGTCCCGCCTTCAGGCATGTCTGCGAGAGGAACTCCGCCGAGGTCCATCCCCACTCCACAGGGACCTGGGGCAACAACAGGCCTCGGTTGAGCCCGCGCTGCACTATGAGCCCGTCGGACCCGACCTCGACATGTTTCGGGAGGTCCGTTGGTCTCTTGACTTTGATCTCCTCAGGCGGTGTCAGGAGGCTCACCTCGACCCTGACCACGTCCAGCTCGCCGGGCTTGACCGGCGGGAACCTGGGGTCTCGGGAGCAAGCGCTCACGGCCGAGTCCCTGAGGGCCTCCTCGAGCGGCAGCAACGGCTCCGGGTAGCCTATGCACCCCCTGAGGTCCCCCGACGGGTGGGTCGTGAGCGTGACGAACACGCCCGACTTCTCCTTGAATATGCTGGGCAGGTCGAACTTGACCGGCTTCTCCTTCCTCACGTGCCCCTCAATGACGGCCCTCGCGGCCCCGACCGCTAGCCGGCCGTCCTCGTCGGAAAACATGTTCTCCTGTGGCTCAATCGAGTCCCACACATAAAGACTTTTCAACAGGCGGGTCCCGGGGGCCTGGCACCGGTGGTCTGGCTCGATTCCCGTGCGCCAAACATTAAATATCATCAATATGAATCCAAGGGTGGTTCCGATGAAGTTCGTCAAGCTCTCCCAGGCCGAGTTCGAGGAGATCCGCAAGCTCTACGAGGGCGTGATGTCCCAGGCGTGCTACGGCCTGTTCTTCCGGGAGGGCACGATACTCGGGGAGGAGGTCTCCAAGATCGCCCTCCAGGAGCCGGACAAGTACTTCGAGATATGCGCCAACCTGCTCAGGGCAAGGGGATGGGTGGAGAACATCGTGTTCGAGGAGACGGACGCGGTCGCTGAAGGCTCCATCGAGGGGTGCCAGTCGGAAGTTCCGACCTGCCACAGGCTCCGCGGTATCGTCAAGAGGATCTACGAGGTGGACAGTCACAAGCGCCTCCACTGCGAAGAGGTGGAGTGCATCAGCAAGGGTGACAAGCACTGTTTGTTCAGGGTGGAACCGTTGGGAGGGGGTTGACCTGGAACTCAAGCCGGCCCTGAGGGCGCTGAGGCAGAGCTGCGGATCGATCGCGTCCGCCATAATAAGCAGGGACGGGCTCGTGATCGCGTCGGACCTGCCTGACGGCGTGTCGATGGACACCTTCTCCATCATGTGCGCGACGCTCATAGGCGCCGCGTCGACGGCGAACTCCGAGCTCAGGGTCGGGACGCCCATGAGCGTCCTGGTCGAGAGCGAGGACTCGAAGATGGTCGTCGTGGGCGCTGGCAGGAAGGCCCTGATCGTGACGGTCCTCCCGAGCAGGGCGGACCCGGCATTGGCGAAGAGGGAGCTGCTCAAGCTCGCCGACACCATCAAGCTCATCTGATGAAAAGGTGGGCGAAGGGTTTTCGTCGGTTTCGCGTGCCAGGGCGGCCTAGGCTATGTCGAGCTCCCTCAGCTTCTCGGGGCTCGGGACTCCCTCGTGGTCCCACTTCCTGAAGGCCATGTAGTCGTCGAGCATCTTGTTCATCTCCTCGACGCTTATCTTCGAGCCCTTGGACGGACCGTCCGGGATCGGGTCCTCCAGTATCCTGGGCGGGAGCAGCCAGTCCTTCCTCGTGACCCCCTGGAGCACGTTGAAGTTGCCCTTCATGTTGTGGATCCGCTCCCCGGCCTTGAGCAGCTCCTCCTCGGTGAACTCGAGCCCGGTGATGGCCTTGATGACCTCCCTGAGCTTGTCTATGAGGAAGAAGCCTCTCGAGAACTTGCAGAGCCCTATCGAGTCGTACACGCACATGAAGTTCTCCATGGTGGCGACCTTCTCGCCCTTGCCTTCGGTCGAGAACCTGTCTATGCCCTCCCAGCGCCAGAACTTGCCCACGAGCTCGGGGGCGTAGAACCCTGCCCTGAGGTGGCACGCCCCCCTTGTGGAGGTCATGTACGCCAAACCGTGGCCCTTCATGCCCCTGACGTCGTACGCGGGCGGCTCCAGCCCCTTCGTGTGTATCGCGTACCTCGCGGAGCCCTTGCCTATCCTCTCCGCGGCCCTCTTGACGCCGTCGGCCAGGACGTCCCCGAAGCCCTCGCGCCTGCCCATCAGCTCGCACATCGCGGGCACCGCGTCCTCGGCGTTGTCCCACGTGAGCTTCATGCCGACCTCCTGCTCGGTCAGGATGCCTCTCTGGACCAGCTCCATGGCGAAGCCGATCGTGACCCCGGCGGATATCGTGTCTATGCCGACGAGGTCGCAGACCTCGTTCGCCCGGGCGACCGACTCGATGCGCGAGTTGCCGCAGGCCCCCCCGAGCGAGTACAGGGTCTCGTACTCTAGCCCGTCGATGACGACGCCCGCGAACTTGCCGTCCTTGACCTCGAACAGCTTGCCGCAGGGCTTGGTGCACGAGAAGCACGCCTTGTTCTTGGAGACGTACCTGGTCGACCAGTAGTAGGGGTCGACCTGCTCCCGCTCCTTGAACACGCTCTCCTGCCAGTTCCTGGTCGGGAACACGCCCTTCTCCTTGTTGATCCAGCCCAGGAACTCGCCGGTGCCGTACTTCGTGTCCTCGACGAAGGACGGCGCGGCCTCCATGATCTTCTGGTACCTGAGGGCGATCTCCAGCAGCGCACCAGGGTCGGCGGGCTCGAGGTCCTTCGTGCCCCTTATGACTACCGCCTTGAGGTTCTTGGAGCCCATGACCGCCCCGAGCCCGGCCCTGCCGGACTGCCTGTCGTCGCAGTCGATGCATGCCATCCTGACGAGCTTCTCGCCGGCGACCCCGATGCAGGCGACCTTCACGTCCCACCCGTGGCGCTTCTTGAGCGTCTCGGGCGTGGCCCTGGTGTCCTTGCCCCAGAGGTCCTCGGCCTCCCGGACCTCCACCTGGTCGTCCTCTATGAATATGTACGCCGGCCTGTCGCTTTTGCCGTGTATTTCGAGCGCGTCGTAGCCCGCATGCTTGAGCTCGACCCCTATGGACCCGCCCATGACGCTCTCCGCGAGCGTGTCCGTGGCCGGCGACTTGGCCGCGAACGCGGTCTTGCCACCGGTCGGGACCGGGAACCCGGCGAACATGCCAGGCGCTATCGCGAGCACGTTCTCGGGCGAGAGCGCGTCAGCGCCCTCGGGGACGCCGTGGTAGACGACCTCGACGGCGAAGCCCTGGCCCCCCAGGTACTTCCTCGCGTAGCGCTCGTCTATGGTCTTGACCGAGCTCTTGCCGGCCGTGAGGTCCACCTTGAGTATCCTGCCTGTGTACCCCTTCATGTCACTCCTCCTCCTTGAGCAGGCTCTTGACGAGCTCGTACTGCTCCAGCTTCGGCTCCTCGTACTTGATGGCGCCCATCGGGCAGAACTTGACGCAGGTCGGGTCGCCCCCGCACAGGTCGCACTTGAACGCGACGTCCTCCATCCGCATCACGCCGAACGGGCACACCTCGACGCAGGTGCCGCAGGCCGTGCACTCGCTCTCATCGACCCTCACGATGCCGTCCTCGATCTTGATCGCCTCCACCGGGCAGCTCGTGACGCAGCATTCGTCGCCGCAGGCGACGCAGTGCGTGCACACGGCCGGGAAATCGGTCTTGATGTCCCTCCTGTGCACCTGTAGCCGCGCGTTCGCGTGGTTGACCTTTCCTTCATGGTACAGCGAGCAAGCCATCTCGCAGAACCTGCATCCCGTGCATTTGTCCGGGTACGGAACCAACATCTTTACCATACGGTAAGACACCCCTGGTTGACGATGCTCGGTAAAGTGCTACGTGTAGAAAAGTTGTGCGCCCCGACTCCGGGGATTTCGGAGCGCTACTTCGATTTCCGCTTGATCTCGACCTTCTGGAGCTTCCCCTTCTTCTCCGGCATCTCCTTGTCGAGCTCGGCCAGGACGGCGTCTATGAAGCTCCTGGCGGCCAGGAGGACCTCCTTCTCGGCCTTGTGCACCCTGACCTTCGTCTCCTCCGGGACCTCGATCTTGCTCAGGGCCACGTTCGCGGCCTGGACGACCTCCATGCCCGCGTTCACGAAGTGGGTCATGGTCTCCTTGGTCGTGACCTCATCGACGATCTCCTCAACGTGCCTTTCGAGGCGCTTTGCGGCCTCGAGGCCCTTTCTCCTTCTTTCTGACAACCTCATCACCCTCGAACCTGACGGTCAGCCAAGGCCCGTCCAGGTCGGCCCCGAGGAGCTTCTTGCCCGCCAACGCGTAGGGCAGCACTATGGACTTCTTGAACGCGCCTAGCTGCAGTACGAGAACATCCTTGCGCGTATATAGCTCTAGGTTCTGGTCCATGATGAACGGGAGCTTGACGGCCAGGCGGTTCTCGCCGTCCCCCGAGGTGATCCTCATGGGCGATTCCAGGGAGTACGCCTTCGTGGGGTCCTCATCCCCGAACAGCTGGTCCGCGAGCCGCTCGAGGGCGGCCCTGCCCAGGACCTCCCTGGGCATCAGCCCCGCCCTGAAGGTCTTCAGGGGCGAGAACATCTCCTCTATCGTCTTGAGGTGCGCCCTCTGCTCCTCCAGCTTGTCAGCGAAGAACGGGTCGGATATCCCCTCGGACAGTATCCTGTTGACCACGATGCTCTCGACGGTGTAGCCGTACATGCACAGGTACGTGTACGCCCTCTGCGTCTCGGAGATGACCATCTTCTCCGGGTTGACGACGAGCCTCACGGAGGTGATCTCGGGGTCCGACAGGAGGTCCCTGACATACCTGAGCCTCTCCCTGAGGTTCTCGAGGTCCTCCAGGAACCTGTCCGTGGGCAGAGGCGTCGACACGATCTTGCCAACGGTCGCCCTCGCGAGCTTGAGGGCGTTCCTGAACATGTGGAACAGGTGGTCGAAGTACCAGTTGGCTATGTCCGGGAACGCCAGCAGCCGGAGGGTGTCCGCGGTAGGGGCGGTGTCCATGACGACGACCTCGTACTCCTTCGACTTGTGGAACTCCTCCACGTAGAACAGGGCGGACATGAGCTCCATGCCGGGGAACACGGCCATCTCCTTGGCGGACACGTTGTCCATGCCCTGGGACGCGAGGAAGTCGGAGAAGTATGTCTGGATCTCCTTCCATCGGGTCTCGAGCTCGAGCTGGATGTCGACCTCTATCCCGTCCAGGTTCCTCTGGATCCGCTGGACTGTCCCGGAGAGGGGCACCTCGAGCGAGTCCGAGAGGCTGTGCGCGGCGTCCGTGCTTATGATGACCGTCTTGTGGCCGAGCCTGGCCGACCTCAGGGCGGTCGCGGCGGCGACGGAGGTCTTGCCTACGCCGCCCTTGCCAGTGTATATGATGACCCTCATGCGTTGTCCCGAGGGCGAGGGAACGCCCTCTCCTCTGATAATGGTGTCGGGGACGGGAATCGAACCCGCGGCCTTCGGATGTCCTAGGAGCATCTGGTCAGAAGAACTCCCTATGAGTCCGACGCTCTACCAGGCTGAGCCACCCCGACATGTGCTGCCACCCCTCGGAGCAGGCGCGGCCCCCGTGCTTACTGCGCCCTCTCTTCGGGAGGTATCTCTTCCTCGGCGGGAGCGGCGTCCTCCTTCGGGGCCGGCTCCTCTGGCTTCGGAGGCTCCTCCGCGGGCGCCTCCGCCGGCGCTGGCGGCTCGGGCTCCGGCGCGGGGGGTTCCTCTGGCGCCACGATCGGGGCCTCTCCGGGCTCCGGCGGCCTGCCGGCCCTTATGACCTCGCTCTTGCCGATCTCTATCCTCTTGACAGGGACTATGATCTTGGACGCGTCCGAGATGGCCTTTGCCATCTCTCCCATGATGATCTTGCGCACGAGGTCGCTTATCGTCGACTCGGAGGCGACCTTGAGGACCGACTCCTTCATGATGTTCCTGATCGCGGTCTCCTGGGACGCCTGTATGCGCTGCTCGGAGACCGCCATTGGCTTGACCCTGACCTCCCAGCCGTCCTTGGTGATCACGTCGACGACCGCGTCGGTCTTGGTCCTCTTCCTCCTCGTGAGCCTCCGGACGTAGTCGTTGGTCAGCGTGTGACCGTCGTAGAGCGTGAACGCGTCGAACCCGCGCACGTCGTTGACCTTGAACCTGAGCTTGATGTGCATCTTCGAGAAGTCACCCGTGAGGTCCTGCACCGTCGCCTCGGCGATCCTGCCCATGACGTGGTCAGGGGTGTCAGAGGGGGTTTCCCCAAGCTGCATCTTGCTGAACATGTCAGGGGCGTGGATGTTGTACCATTCCTTCGCGCGCCACTTGTCCTTGACCTTCTTAGCCGCAGCCCTTGCTTTCTGAGCCATCTGATACCTCTGGTTGGATGATAAGGTGGCTCGATAACAAGTTGCCGTATTAAAAGGTTGCTGTGGTTTCGCGAAAGGGTTTCGACCGTCCAAGTGGCGCTCAGCGCCTCCTCAGCTTCGGGTTCAGGACCTCGTCCATCGCGTACCCGACGAACGTGAACCCGAGCACCACGACCACGATGCACAGGCCGGGCATGATTATGTACGGGTAGGGCCCGGTGAGCTCCACGTGGGTGGAGTACGCGGCCTCCAGTATCCTCCCCCAGGTCTCGACGTCATTGGGGCCGAGCTTCAGGAAGCTGAGCGTGCTCTCGGACAGGATGGATATGGCGATGGTCAGGATGGCGTTCGCGAACACCAGGGGCACGACGTTGGGGAATATGTGCTTCTTTATGGTGTACCACTCGCCGGCGCCGACCGCCTTGGCCCTCTCGACGAACTGCCTCTCCTTGAGCGACAGCACCTGCGACCTCACAATCCTCGCGGTCGTCGACCAGCCTGTCAGGCCGATGACCAGTATGACCGACATCAGGTTCTGCCTGCCCAGGACGGCCGCTATGACTATCATGAGCACGAGCCACGGGATGGAGAGGAAGACGTCGTTGACCCTCATGATCACCTCGTCCCTCCAGCCGCCCCAATAACCTGACGCGAGGCCCACGAGGGTACCCAGACCCATGGATATGGCCATGGCGACGAAACCGATCGTGAGCGATGCGAGCGTGCCGTAGGCGACCCTGGTCAGCACGTCCCTCCCGAGCTCGTCCGTCCCGAACGGGTGATCCCAGGAGGCTGGTAGCTTGACGTCGGCTGGGTTTTCGGATATCTCGTACTTGTCGTACGGCATGAATATCTGGGCGTAGATGGCCACGAACACGAAGAACAGGATGATCGCCATGCCCGCCTTGCCCATCCACGTGGCGAAGAACAGGTCAAGCGTCCTTCCCCAGTTCCTCCCCGTGAGGGCCATCTTGTCCGCGAGCAAGGGGTTCCAGGTGAATACCCTGTGCGCCAGGCTTGGAAGACTCTTTTGGAACTTCGTCATGGTAACCCCTCACGTGATGGAGACCCTCGGGTCCAGTTTAACGAGGACTAGGTCGGCTATCAGGTTGGCCAGTACCACGGCTATCCCGCCGATCAGGAAGACGAACTGCAGGACGGGATAGTCCTTCTTGCCGATGGCGTCGATCGTGACCCACCCGATGCCCTTGTAGCTGAACACCCACTCGACCTGGAAAGCCCCTCCCAGTATGAACGCCATGTCCATGGCCATCGTCGTGACGATGGGCAACCTGGCGTTCTGGGTCGCGTGTCTCCTCATGACCTGCTTCTCGGAGAGCCCTTTCGCGTACGCGGTGGTGATGTAATCCTCCGTGAGCACGTCTATGAGTGAGTTCCTCTGAATCAGGATGATGCCCGCTATGCCACCTATGACGAGCGTGGCCACGGGTAGGACCAGGTGAATGGCGATGTCCAGCATCGCCGCCGGATCAAAGGACGGGTACGTCCCGGGGGTGATATACCCTCCCGAGGGCAGTATGCCGAGCTCGGTCGAGAAGAGGACCATCAACATGATCCCGAACCAGAATATAGGCATGCCGTAGAAGAACAGGCCGATGCCAGTGATGACGAGGTCGGCCGGCTTCCCTCGCCTCCTCGCGGCCGTCTTGCCCAATATGATCCCTATGAGGAACGTGAGGACCGATGACACCGTCAGGAGCAGCGCGGTCCAAGATAAAGCCACCGCGACGACCTCTGTGACAGGACGTTTGGATAGGTACGAGTAGCCCCACTCGCCGGTGAACGTGTCGATGAAGTATGAGACGAGCTGCTCGGGGAGAGTGCCGTTCAGTTCCATCCGTTCCACGTTCGCCCAGTATAGCGCCATCGTGTCCTGGTCCGGGTTCCTCGGGAGGTACATGGCGGCCGGGTCTCCGGGCATGACCCTGAAAAGGAGGAAGTTGACCAGTGCAATCAAGAGGATGGTCACGATGGCGTTGAAGACCCTCCTCGTCAGTATGCGTCTGAACGATGCCAAGCTGAATCCCTCGCGTGTAGTGCGCTCCCTAGCTCATGTCGTCGGACTCTCTGCGGTGTGGTGTTTGGAAAGGGTTTTTCTCGGGTTTCGGGTCATGTCCCCGGGCTCCCGGGCGACGCCTATTCCGGAGGAGCCATGCCTTCCATGCCGCCAGAGTTCTCCCCGGCGCCGCCGTCGGCCTTGCCCTTGCGCTTCTTCAGGAGCATCGCCACGACGACGATGACCACCAGGACCAGCAGCCCGATACCGGCTATGAGGATCCAGTTGGTCTTCGGCTCGGTGTCCTGCACTTCCTCGATCACGACCGTCCTCTGAATGCTGAGCCAATTGGGGTAAGGATGGTCGTAATCGTCCTCGGCCCAAGCGACGACATAGTATGTCTCAGCCGCGTCGTAGCTGTGGGTGAACGTGACGGTCACTTTCGCCCCCGGCCCTGTCGGGGTCTGAATCGTCGACACGACGGCAGAGCCGTCGCCGAAGTCCACCTTGATGGTGACCTCGTCTCCCTCGCGGTCGGA
>JBFXGF010000038.1:0-9108 GCA_050178275.1 Thermoplasmata archaeon
GCTTCTTGGCCCAGCGGGAGCGCTGCGACCGGGGCTGCATCCACGGGTTGTCGTAGTTCTCCACGCTCTTCACTATCTGCTGGTGCTCCGGCATCGGGCCGAGCCCGTTCGACACCAGGAACTCGCGCATGTTCTCCCACATCTCGATCGTGTCCAGGTGGGCCGGGCAGACGGCCTCGCACTGGCCGCATATGGTGCATTCGTACGCGCACCTGGCCAGCTCCTTCATGTCTTCATCCGACGGGTACCGGGGCCCGAGCAGCCTGGCCCTGAGCCCGTACTGGCCCTTGTAGAACTCCCTCAGCCGTAGTATCTTGCCCCTGGGGGTCACGAGCTCGGAGTCCTGCGCCTCGCCCCCGGTGGGGCATGTGGCCGTGCACTCGCCGCACCGGGTGCACGCGTCGAACCGCATGAGCGACATCACATCCAGCTTGGATATGTCGAGCTTGTTCACGCGCTCGCCTCCTCTGACATCACGCCCTCGAGCTCTATCGCCACCGGCGTCGCTATCATGTGGAACAGTTTGCTGAACGGTATGTACGCTATCAGCAGGGCGCTCATGACCCCGTGGACCAGCCACGCGGCGTCGTACCAGTCTCCCGCGGAGGCCGGGAGCGCAAGCGAGATGGCGTAGCCGAGGAAGGACCACTCGACGTCCTGCGTATGCCCCTCTATGCCGCCGGCGATGCCCATCGCTTCCAGGACGAACCCGCCGAGGACGACCGCGAGCAGGAAGAGTATCGACGCCGCGTCCGGCAGCTCCGTCCGGACGATCTTGGGCCTGAGCGCGAACCTGCGCACGGCGGCGATGGTGAGGCCCGCTAGCATCATGGTCCCCGCGAGCTCGAACCCGAGGTCCCTGAACCACAGCTTCGCCCAGCCGCCCTCCTCGATCATCGGCGAGTACCCCAGGATGTCCATGCAAAGCGTGACGAGCAGGTCGAGGGCGAACATCAGCAGGAACCCGCCGAGTATCATCAGGTGCATGAGCCACCGGACGAGGCTCCTCTCCTTGAGCTTGGACAGGTAGAGGGCGTCCCTGAGGAACACCGCGAGCGCCCGGGCGAGCACGCGGCTGAGGACGAGCCTGATGGCGCGCCACAGGATCCCGAGCAGGCGCTTCTCCGGGGTCGTTACCAAACCCTTCCCGCGCATCCAGAACAGGATGTTGTACAGCGTCCCGAGGAGGAACACCGCGGTGCAGAGCACGACGGTCACGAGGAACGCCTGGAGGTACGCCCGGTCGCGCACATAGACGGTATCGTAGGGAAGGACCAGGATGACGGACGATACGAGCAGGACCGTCAGGAAGAAAGGTATGTAGAGCGAGGCCCTCTCGCTCAGGTACCTGCCCTCAGCCATGTCTGCTCGAATGATGATGGGCGAGTATAAAATCATCCCCTCATGGCCTCGAAGTGGCGGTCGACGCACAATCTGGCGGCCTCGACCAGTCTCGACGGGGCCGAGTCCGAGTAGGCGGCCCTGAGGGGGCCGGCGGAGAGCAGGTCCTCCCGCGCCTTGTCCAAGAGGCACGATATCTCCTGGGCAGTGTCCGCGTCCAGGGAGCCGGAGCGTTTCTCTACCGCGTTCGCGAGCTCCAGCATCCTCCCGGCGTCCCACACCTTGGCCCCGACCAGGAACGACTCACGTTCCATGCCGAGCACGGCGACCTTGAGGTCTGAGAGGGACTTGCGGACGGAGGCGTCCAACCCGCTGGCGCGGTCCCTGGGGGCGCCCGCGCGCCTCGTGGGCGATAAGCGGGTGATCCTGGCGAACTCCTCGTTCGCCGCGGGGTATCGGGGATGCTCCAGGTGTGGGCCCGCGAGCGTCATGGTCCCGTCGCCCACGCGTGCCGATATCAGGGCGGGCGCGCCCAGCACCATGTCCTTGGCGACCCTTTCGTCGACCTGGAACAGCGTCCTCGGCGTGAACGAGCGGTACCTGAGCGTCACAGTGTCCTCCTCCGGCTCCGCGAAGACGGGGCCGCCGTACACCGGCGCGACGAAGGTCCGATGTCCGTCCCCGAGCTCGACCTCACCCCTGACGGGGTGCACGATCCTGCACGAACCGTAACTGACACCCGACCTCGGAGACTCCTCCACAGGGAAGTCGCCCTGTTCGCCCAAGTTCCTTATCCTCGTGGTAGAAAGGTTGAACCTGTCGAGCGGCTCGACCCTGGAGGGCAATGGGAGGTAAGCGCCCGCGCACACGCCGATGTAGAGCCCGCCCGCGCGCACGAACCGCTCGATCGCGGCGAACCCCCGGGGGGCCAACGCGGAGGCGATCTCGAACCCGTCGCCCCCCGACACGACCACCAGGGACGCGCCCTCCTCGATGTGTTCGTGGATCGAACCCTCGTCCACGAACACCGCGTCGAAAGCCCCCCGGGCCTCGAGCAGGTCCGCGAGCCAAGTCCACGAGTGGGACGAGCCTCTTCCGGCGTACACGACGACGCGTCCGGAGGTCATACGTGGGGCCAAGGGCCGAGCGCGGCAATAAAGCCGACCGTCCACCTGCTGGCCCGACGAGCGAGCATAGAAAGGGTTATAGAACCCCTTGTCTTATCTCGGCCCCTACAAGGGCCCATGGTCTAGTGGCTATGACATCTGCTTGACATGCAGAAGATCGCCGGTCCGAATCCGGCTGGGCCCACTCCTTCTACCCTCACCGCGCCCCAGTCAGTCGACGCGCGTGTGACCTCTGCCCGCGGGTCGAATCTTGCGTCGGCTGATTATCAGCGCCTGGCACGTTCTACCCACCGTGATAACCGCGCGACAACCGCTTTATCCGCCACGTGGGCTCCGAGGTATCATGATCGGCAGGATAGTGGCCCTGGGGCTTGTGTGCCTGGTAGCGGTCACCGCGGTCGCGGGGATCAGCGCTGTCTCGGCGAGCGGCGACAACAACTGCTGGAACTACGGCGAGGACGGGATGTACGAGGAGAACAACCAGAACCCGTTCACTGACGAGGAGTTCCCCGGCGACGCGAAGCAGTTGCGCGGCGGAGTGGTCTGGCCGGACTGACCGGGCTCCAAACCCCTTATAGCCATACCCGGCCAGCCGGGCCGATAGGACGCCCCGACCCCGTTCTCTCGAGCGCGGGATTCCCGGGCAACATGTATAACCGCTCACCGCGATTCTCACACGGTGGTCCGATGGCGAGCAGGTGGAACCCGGTCTCGATGAGGGCAATGACGGCGCAGGCCGTCGTAAAGGATGACCTCAGACGGAGGACTTCCGGGTTCAGGTACTGGCTCCTCCTGCCCTTGACATGGCTCTTGATGTACGTGGCCATAATCTGGTTCATCTTTGTCCTCCTCTGGCCGTCGGAGGGCCTCCGAGAACGCTTCGGACGACGCCCTCGGGACCTCGAGTAGCTCACCCGGAGGACGGGGCCGCTCAAGCGGCGACCGAAGATTTCAAAACGGATGACCACCCATCAGGTTCCTTCGAGAACCACAGGTGGGGACCTGATGACGTGGCTCTCTGACTGCTACCAGAAGCCCCCTCCAACGTCGCTGGCGATCGGGGGCACCGAGGTCGGCATCGCCGGCCTCGACGAGGTCATGGACGCGGCGCTCGAGCGCATGGACCGCCCGGACGACGAGATAAAGGAGGTCCTGATGGGCGAGCTCACCGCGCGTAACTACGTGCCGTCTTCAGTCCGGGATGACTACCTCAAGGCGCTCTGGGCCGAGTTCAAGAAGCTCAGGGTGCGTAAGAGGGACGAGGTCGAGGAGAGCTACAAGGGGATACCGAGGGAGGACGTGCAGTGGTACCCCAGGATCGACAAGTCCAGGTGCGAGGGGTGCAGCTCGTGCGTCGAGTTCTGCTCCCAGAAGGTCTTCGAGTTCTTCGACGGCACGTCCCAGGTCGTGAGGCCGTACAACTGTCTCGTTGGCAAGTCCAGCTGCAAGGCGTTCTGCCCGGACAACGCCATCTCGTTCCCCACCAGGGCCGAGCTCAAGGAGTCCCTGAGGCAGCTGAAGCAGAGCCGGGGCATCGAGTGAGGCCTCCCCGCCGCGTCAGGCGCAATGATTATCCCCGCGGGGGACGACGTCTCGACCGATGACCGACAAGGCGACTTTCGCCGCCGGGTGCTTCTGGGGCGTCGAGGAGTCGTTCAGGCGCGTCAGGGGCGTCACGTCCACGCGCGTGGGCTACACCGGCGGGCGCACGCGCGACCCTACCTACGAGGACGTCTGCACCGACACGACGGGGCACGCGGAGGCCGTCGAGGTGGAGTTCGACCCGTCGGTCGTGTCGTACGAAAAGCTCCTGGAGGTCTTCTGGGACATCCACGACCCCACGACTCTCAACAGGCAGGGGCCGGACAGGGGCACACAGTACAGGTCCGCGATATTCTACCACGATGACGGCCAGAGAGCGGCGGCGACCGCCTCGAAGGATAGGCTCCAGGCGCTCGGCCGCCACGGCCAGAGCGTGATCGTCACGGAGATCCAGCCCGCGGCGGCGTTCTACGAGGCCGAGGCGTACCATCAGAGGTACCTCGAGAAACGCGGCCGGGCCAGCTGCGGCGTCAGGTGACCGGGTCCCGCGGCCCGGGCCCTATCATCGGAAAGAGATATCATCCCCAAGTGTTCTCCCGGGCGCGTCAAGACAGGGGCAGAAGGCCGCGGCGCATGTTCGACGGGTTCCAGAGATCATTCAAGAGCTACATCCGGGCGGAGTTCGTGGGCGAGTACTCCAGGCTCAATGTGATAGCCGCCGCCATAGGGGCGGGCGCGGCTATCATCGCGATAGGTTTCAGGTGGCTCATACTCGGGTTCGAGAACCTCTTCTTCGTGGGGGGCACGCCGCTCGACAACGGCCTCGGCGTCTGGGTCTTCGCGGCGCCCATGATAGGGGCGGTCTTCGTCGGGGCCATCGGGTACTGGCTCGCCCCCGAGGTCAAGGGGGCCGGCGTCGCGGATGTCATGAGGGCCGTGATGGCGGACAAAGGCAGGTTCAGGGCGAGGGTGCCCGGCCTGAGGGCGCTCGCGTCGGCCATCACGCTCGGCTCCGGCTGCTCCGCCGGCCGAGAGGGGCCGATCGTCCAGATAGGGTCCTCGTTCGCGTCCGTCATAGGGCAGAAGCTCAAGATGACCACCACGGACATGAGGATCATGGTCGCCTGCGGGGCGGCCGGGGGCATCGCGGCCACATTCAACACGCCCATCGCGGGGGCCGTGTTCGCGCTCGAGCTCCTGCTCCTGGAGTTCAGGACGAGGTCATTCGTGCCACTGATCATAGCGACCGTCTTCGCGACCCTCGTGTCCAGGGTCTTCCTCGGGGACTACCCGACATTCTCGGTCGAGCTCGAGTACACGCTCGTGAGCCCTTACGAGCTCGCGTTCTACCTGCTCCTGGGGGTGCTCGCGGGCGTCGTCGGGGTCGCGTTCATCAAGATGCTGTACAAGATGGAGGACACCTTCGACGGGCTCTCCATCCCGGGCTACGCGAAGCCGTTGATCGGGGCTGCGTTCGTCGGGGCCATCGCCCTGTTCTACCCGAGCGTCATGGGGGTGGGGTACGACACCGTCGCGCTCGCCCTGAACGGCGACCTCGACAGCCTCTTCGAGTTCGGCCCGACCACGCTCCTCTTGATAGTGGTGGTCGTCCTCCTTCTGAAGCTCATCGCGACCTCGCTCACGATATCATCAGGCAACTCGGGGGGCGTCTTCGGGCCCTCTCTGTTCCTGGGTGCGATGCTCGGCGCGGCCTTCGGGATGGCCGCCCACCAGTTCTTCCCGGGGACGACCGCGGAGTACGGCGCCTACGCCGTCGTGGGCATGGCCGCCGTCTTCGCCTCCACCAGCAGGGCCACGCTCACCGCGATACTGATGCTCTTCGAGATGACGGCGAACTACCACATCATCCTGCCGCTGATGTTCTCGTGCGTCGTCGCCGACGCCGTGAGCAGCCTGCTGTCGAAGGAGACGATATACACGGCCAAGCTGGCCAGGATGGGCATCAGGTACGTCCACGACCTGCGGTCGAACATACTGGAGTCGGCCAGAGCCTCCGAGGCCATGGAGACAGCCTACAAGTCCGTCTCCCCAGACACCCCGCTCAGGGAGGTGGTGGACCTTCAGCTGTACGGAGGCAGGAAGGGGTTCCCCGTGGTCACGGCCGACGGGAAGTTGAAGGGCGTGATAACGCTCACGGACGTGCGCAAGGCGTTCGAGAAGGGGCTCAGGGACTCGTGCGTCAAGGACGTGATGACCAAGAAGGTCGTGACCGTCTACCCGGACGAGACCCTCCAGGTGGCCTTGGAGAAGATGGTCCTGAGGAAGATAGGGTACCTCCCGGTCGTCGACCCCGCGAAGCCCGACCGGGTCGTGGGCATGCTGAACCGGGAGGCCATCATGGACAGGTACAGGGGCGTGCTCATCGACGAGGTGTCCGAGGAGTCCCTCGAGGGCAGGCTGATGGAGTGACGCCCACTCGGGTCGTCACCGTCGCGCGCGGACGCGCGGGCTCAGCCGCTGTGGTGGTGCTCTAGCTCGAAGTTGACCGGCTTCAGAGCGCCGAACGCCCGCGCCAACACCTCGGACAGGGCGGGGTGTATGATCTGCGCCCTCGCGAGGGGCGCGTAGGTCTGGTCCCCCGAGTGCATCATGTTCACCACCTGCTGTATAAGGGTCGCCGCCTGGGGTCCCACCGCGGTGCCCCCCAGGATCCTCCTGCTCGGGTGCTCCACCAGGACCTTGACGAAGGTCTCCTCGTCCCCGTAAGCGTACCCCATGGCCGTGTCGTGGTACATCGCCTTCCCGACCAGTGTCTTCCGCTCCCTGACGGCCTCGGCCTCGGTCATGCCGACCTGCCCGACCTGCGGGTCCGTGAAGACCGCGTGAGGCACGGCGTGCAGGTCCATGGCCGTCTTCTGGGGGCTGTACAGGTTGTGCCCCACCACTCCCGCCTGGTGGTTCGCCGTGTGCCGGTACATGTTCCTCCCGAGGGCGTCCCCCAGGGCGTATATGCCGGGCTTCGAGGACTCCAGGAACTGGTTCGTCAGTATCCAGCCCTTGTCGTCCGTCTTGACGCCCGAGTTCTCGGGCTTCAGCCAGTCGGAGTTGGGCCTCACGCCCGTCGCGACCAGCAGCTGCTCGCCCTCCGCCACGGACTCCCTCCCGGTCGCGGCGTCCCTGAAGTTGACCCTGATGAGTCCGGCGCCACTGTCGACCGAGAGCGTTTCCGTGCCCGTGCGCACATCCGCGTGCATCGATAGACGTTTCTTGACGAGGGCGCTCGTCTCCGGCTCCTCGCGCGGGAGCAGGGCCGGGTTCCTGCCCAAGAGGGTGACCTTCGTCCCGACCGCGGAGAAGAAGTGGGCGAACTCGCACCCTATGTACCCGCCCCCGAGGATGACGATGCTCCGGGGCTGCTCCTCGATGTCGAACACGGTCCTGTAGGTGTGGTACTTCACGCTCTCCAGGCCCGGGACCTTCGGCACGCTCGCCCTGGCGCCCGACGCGATGACTATCTTGGGCGCCCTGATGGTCTCCTTGGCTACCTGCAGGGTGTGGTCGGACACGAAGCTGCCCACGACGGGGTACAGGTCCAGCCCGTGGGCGTGCCTCACGCCCTCCTCCATCTCGCGCCTGCCGTTCAGGACGATGTCCCACATGCGCTTCTTGACGAGCTTGTAGTCGACCCCTTCGAGCTTGAGCCTGACGCCGACCTGGGCGGCCGCCTCCGCCTCGCGTATGACATCGGCGGCGTGTATCAGCACCTTGGAGGGTATGCAGCCCCTGTTCAGGCAGGTGCCCCCGAGAGGGCCCTCCTCGACGACCGCGACCCTCTCGCCCCTCTGGAGCGGGAGGTCCACGAGGTTCATGCCCGCGCCCGACCCGATGACGATCAGCCCGTACTCCTTCATCTCGATCCCCGCCCCGGAATCGGCTACGGGGGAGATAAACCTCGGCCGTACGCGGCCTGTCCCCGACAGGCGCAGCCATTGAATAATGCGGGAGACGCTATACGGGTCGGTGGTCAAATGGGCAGGCTAGAGCTACCGTTGCCGAAGTTGGGGAGAGGGACCCAGTTCTTGGACTCCTCGGCCGAGAGGATGCAGGAGATCGTCAGGTCGAAGGTGCCGGCGGAGTACCGGACATCGGTGGTCGTCAGGCCGTTCAAGAGGAGGGGCTCGACCGGCCTGTCGGTCGAGTACGACGACAAGGTGGAGGCGCTCGTCCTGGCGGCGCTGGAGCAGCCCGAGTAGCGGGGCGCCCCGTCAGACCTTCTTCTTGTGGATGGGGCACGGATAGCCCAGCTTGCAGTATCTGCACTTCTCCTCCTTGACAGGGGCTATGGCCTTCCTCAGCCGGCCGTACTTGCGCCTAGGCAGGGTATCCCGGCCCGGAGAACCGCTCCGTGATACAAAAACCCTGGCCCGGGCCTCAGTCGGCCTTCGGGAGCAGCATGTTGAACACGCACCCCTTGGACGGGTCCCTTGGCGCGATGTCCGAGACCCACATCTTGCCGCCGTAGCGCTCGACTATGCTCTTCGCGGCCGCGAGCCCTATCCCGAAGCCCCCGGCGAGCTCTGGCCGGGACTTCTTGGACATCGTCAGGACCTCGGTCTTGAGCGGGTCGGGGATGGACCTGTCCGGGTCCGCGACCATGACCAGCCACATGTCCCTGCCCGCCTCCTCCTTGACCTCGGCGGTCACTACCAGCCTCGTCTCCTGCCTCCTGGCGGAGCGCGCCGCCGTGGCGAAAAGGTTCATGAAGGCGTCCTTGAGCATCGTGTCCGCGGTCACGAGCGCTGGCCCCTGGGGTATCTGCACGGACACCTCGAGCGACCTGCCCGGGGACCGGGACTTGGCCTCCGAGACCGCGCCCGCGAGCACCTGGCGCAGGTCCGTCCTGCCCTGCGGCAGGAACCCGCTCTCCCTGAGCCTCGCGAGCGTCCGGACGGTGTCCACAAGGAACATGATGTTGTCCACCTGGGAGTATGTCCTGTCGATCGCCTGGACCACTTCCTGGGGCAGGCCCTCCCTGCCCCTGAGCGCCTCGACGTACGCCATGACCGGGGTCGTGTAGTTCGCGATGTCGTGCGTCAGCAGGTCCATGTGCAGCTGCATCTGGTCCCTCGTGCTCGAG